>NZ_VZZR01000009.1:0-215692 GCF_009650555.1 Pseudomonas sp. EMN2 | reverse complement strand
GTTGGCGTCGACCAGCTTGTGGATGGCGCGGAAGATCAGGCGGTGGTCATGCCGATAGAAATCGCCATCCGACACCTGGTCCAGCACCTTCTCCCAGGCGTTGTTGTCCAGCATCAGGCCACCGAGCACAGCCTGTTCGGCCTCGATGGAGTGCGGCGGCACCTTAAGGGCAGCCGTCTGGAGGTCCATCTGGTCGGGTGCGATGATATCGTTCATGGTTATCTGTCAGTCTGCTCGGGGCCGATGAGCCCCGTCCGTAATGTGAGGAGATAGACGATAGTTCCGTTTAACAGAACTGTCAATGAGATGCACTCTGCTGGTAGGACCGGCCTTTGAACTCACAGCAAAATCGCGTTGGCGCCGATCGGCGGAGTGCGACGCGGGTTAGAGGACCACACTTGACGTTCTGCAGGTCGGTTGAGGGGCCTTACTGTACCTGTGAGCGGCAGTTGTTGAGGTGCGCTGCAAGGGCTCGATGATCGGCGATGGGAGGGGTCAAATAACGATTCGATCCGCGTGTAGTGATGCCAATCACCCCATAGCCCAGCAGGCGACCGAGAACGCTTTGATAGCAGTCAAAGGTGGCCACCTCCTCGTGGCGGATTTCCACACTACTGCGGCTAAAGAGCCCAGAGGAAATCACGATGCGCTGGCTGTCTAGCGAAATTCTCGCTGTGGCGAGTTGAATGCCTCCCCTGATGAGCGCTGGCGTCCCTGCAAGAAGGCAGATCGAACCGGCGAGAGTGTTGGCTGTGGAGGCATAAACCGCAATGGCAACCACTATGCAGAACGCCCCAGGCAGCATCACGGCCCAGTGAGGGCAAGCGCAGGCAGTATTAGGTTTCACAGTCTGGTACTCCTATGGCCGCGCCTGAGGCGCGGCGTGCTGAGGTTGTTACCGCAGGGGCTGCAGCAGGGAGCGAATGAAGCCGAGGTCCGGTACCTTGGCGTTAGCCATATCGGTAGTCGGATACTGCATCTGGCTCGCTAGCTGCGCTATGCCTTCGTCGACGCTCAATTCGGCAAGCCCTAGGTCACCACCGTTGAAGTGCGCCTCGATGTTGATCATGTCGTTACGAGTTGCGCTGTAGTCCACAACGTCAACCATCCACGGCATGAATGGAAGGTTTTGCTCAACAGCAAGGGCGAGGTGCGACTTGTCATCGCGCGAAGCGAAGTCGGGCTCAAGCTCCACCAGATCTTCGTCGAGGTAAGCGCTTGCATCGTGGTGGTGCTGAGGCACCGCGAGGTCGGCGAATGGCACGAAGTTATGGCTACTTTCCTGCAGGTCGTCGTTGCCGGTGAGGAATTCATGGATGGTGCTTTCCGTATCCACGACTTGAGCGCGGACACTCAGGCCACCGCTGCCAGCCGCGCCACCGCCGGCAGAGCTATCGTCATCTTGCGGCGCGAAGTCCATCCCGATGGTGCTGGACAGGAAGTCACCGATGCCAGACTGTTCGGCAGCCTCTTGGATAAGGCGCTCTGGGCCTTTGCGATCCCGCGCCAGTCGCGCGAAAAGATCTACCACCTGCTGAGGCGTGTCTGTCTTCGCTTGTTGGATCGTTTGAAGGACGCCAGTCAGGCCATCAACTGGCTCATCTACATCAGCGAGGATCGAGCCAACTGCAGCCACTTCAGTTGCAGCAGTTTCCTTGGCGAAAGCGAGCAGCTTGGGATCCGAGTTGGCGGCTACCCGAGCGTTGATGCGCTGGATGGCCATCATGGAGCTGAAGTAGATTTTCATCTCGCGCAGCAGCGCTTTCGAGTCATCTTGTAACAACACGGAAAGCTCGACCCACTCAGGCAGAGGCTGAATTGGAATCAGCTGCGCGAATTCTTCCGGACGAGGTACATGGACTTTAGCCATTCGCACGGGCCACCAATGGGTCAGGTAGCACATCAGTGGATTGTCGTCGTCTTCTTGGATGCCGTGGTTGAAGACCTGCACCTCGTGAATGAGCCCTTTATACATCAGGAACGCTTGTCCCATTTCCTGGGCGCGGATCGCCGTTGCGCTCAGCCGGTACCGCTTGTCGAGCGAGACGTTGTCTGAGGCATAAAGCTGGCGAAGAGACCCTTCATTCCGGTACCCATTGCGCACCAGGACGTTTGCCTCACCCGAGAGTTCGCATGCCAATTTAGTTGTGTCATCGTCGTCTAGGTACATGAACCGTTTGAGGGCCGAGTTCGCAAAGATTTGCTTAGTCGTTTTCTCAATGCTGAGCAGCATGCCTGGCGCATCCTGGGTGCCAGTAGAAATCGAAAAGCCAAGGCCCCTTGCTTGGGCGTTCATCATTTCCTGGCCTTCGACCATCATGTACGCATTTTCGTCGTTTTGAATGCCGTACGGAACATCCGAGTTGGTTGGCAGGTTGTGAACTACCTGCTCAGCGCTACCTTCGAAAACGGTACCCAAACCGACAACCATGCCGTTACGAATGGCAGTAAGAACAATCTTGCCCAAGTTTGCAAGTTCATCGCCGGACTTTGACAAAGAGGGAAGAAGCGTCATTAGAACGCGGCCATTAAGGACCGCATCCTGATAGTCAATTTCGCCTTGCCCGGTAAGATAGATATGTCCGTAGGTGTCCGAGAGCGAGGCAAGCGCTCGGGTAAAGTAAGCTTGTGCGAAACCAAACTGCCGCATTACTTCGTCTGGCTGTTGATTAATTGGCTTAGCTTCGTCATACCCTGATAGCGATACCAGATAACTAACAAGCGCATCCCGAGAAGATTTGCTTAGAAAGTTGTTGTGGCAGAGCGCAACAAAATCATTGAAACCCATGTATTTACGGATGACGCCAGGGTCAATTCGTATAATGCCCAGGTTCCTGAGGTCGTTGAGACCTGGCATGATCGCGGCGAGGAGGGCGATTGCTCGCTCCGAGAAGAGCTTGTTGTCACCATTACTCGACGGGATCAGAGATGCAACCAACTGAGTGTTAGTGTCAGCTGTTCCGCGGGCAAAAATACCGGAATCGTTAGAAGTTCGAGAGGCCGGATCCATCGATGCTGGATTAAGGCTGGTAATATAGTTGGTCACACGAAAATCTAGATCGCGACCAAATATTCGACAAATCGTAGCGAACTGGAACATTGCCTTTGGTGCTGCTTTCGCATCGTTGAATGCGACAGCGCTACCAACTGACAGGAAACAACATGCATCGGATACAAGGTTTTCTGTCTTCCCGGCTCCGGTGGTTCCCATCGTAAGTAAATGTTGCGTTAATGCTTTTAGGCTAAGCCAAAATTCACGCCCAGTTCGACGGCAAACACCCATGTAAAAGGCGCCGCGCGCCATGAAATGCCCACGATTTAAACCCGGCTTTGGATCGTTGAGATCGGGCTTGTCGGCACCTAGCGGTAGATTGATCGGGAGTGTGTCAGGTTGCGATATGACGGCATGCCGAAGAACAATAAATATTCCTGACACAAACACGAACCATGCAGGCGCTATCAGTAAGAGGATTCCACCTACTACCGAAAACACCAGCGGTATCATGGGGTGCTGGAGTTTGTCCCAGAGCTTTTTATATATTGACCTATGATCGATAATAAACTGATCTTGGCTGATCTCCTGAGACTTCTGAATGGTGCCGCTTCTATTCTCACTCATGGCGTATCACTCCCGCCGTCGCCCCGCTTGTGCTTATCTTCCACTCGTTGCGGAACTGGTTGGGATTTGCTGGTGGTGAATGCACTTTTACCGTTAGCGCCCGTGGCCTGCTGCGCCTGTCCGGATTGCTTTGCCTGCTCGACGATCTGGTTGGCTTTCTCAACTTCGCGACGTTGAGCCTCCTGACTGTATTTCCCTGGCTCAATCCAGTGCTCGCGGGACATTTGATCATGGAGCGCAAAAACCGCTGAGAACACATAGGGCTTCAATTGGCGCTTGCCAAGTTCGCATTCGATTTGATAGTGAGCCCATAGCCCAGCGTTTTCCCAAAAGCTGCACTGGCCACCGTCAGAGTTGAGATGGAAGAACAGGTCTCTATTCACTGGTCGAAGCCACAGGAATGTAGAGGAGAAAATTCGGCCATTTGCTCGAGCTGCGCTCAGAACTCCAAATAACACGTTGTATCTATGCGCATGCCTGTTCAGAACTTCCTGAATTCGCCTATGCGACTCATGCTTAGCAATCAACTCGTCGGCGCCAGTTATATCGCAATGATGTGGGGTTACAACGTTCCAATTTTTGTCATATGTAGCTTCTACCCATGAGAATGCCATCTGATTCATCAGCTGGTGCGCGGCACCCGCGTCACCTGCAGCCTGAGCACAGAAAGCGGCATAAAGCCCTCGCTCCATTGGCGGCAATGAGGCGGAGCCATTCCACACCGGACCAAGTTGCTTGGCGAAAACCTCATTCGCACGTGCGAGGTTAAGAGCGGTGTAGCGGTAGTGCGGCAGCGCCTTTCGCTTGTCGACAAACTCCAAAAGTTTCTCATCTTTATTGAATGCGGGAATTGGAATCATACGCTTCTCGTCGACCGGAGCACGACCATCAATGACGCCTTTCTCGTCGCCCTTGTGTGTCCAGAGGAGTTGATTGTCCAGCGCAAAGTCGATCGGCATAGCGTAGGTTCGCCATGGTCCATCATATAAATGGTGCTTTAGCAAGTTCTTGCCGCGGATGATTTTACTTGCCGGAAAGTGATTGGCCTGAATGTCGATGAGGTCATAGACATTCTTGATTTTTCTTCTATACCTATATCGGACGACGCCTTTCTTCGTCTCCCATGCCTTATAAATCATCCAAATAATTATAGGCCAGCGGAGCACAGTTCCGTGGATGACAAAAAGCTTATACAAAGCTTGGATTCCGTAATTGCTTGGATCCATGCCCGCCATGCTCTTTGCTGATGCTATCATTTCTGCATATGCTGCACTTGACATTAGAAATGGAAGGTATGCATAGACGTACTTGATAACGTAAAAGCTCGTGATAAAGCTAAGCCACATTATTTGCGGTCGGAGCAAGAACCATACGCCAAATATAACCGCAGCTGAAACCGTGACGATCAAGCCGATTTCGTGTATTTCGGAGTTTCCTTTAGCGTCTTCAGCCATGTCACTCACCTCTGTACATCAAGGCGAATGCCTTGCGCAGCTTGTCTGCGTAAATTTGGTTATATTTTGGTGTGGCTGAGTGATACCTGGCTATCGCACGCAGGTAGTCGTCTTCAGACTTGATTCCGGCTTGAATAGCTGGCGTCACTACTCTGTTCAAATGCCAGGCCGCAGCCTCGGCATTCGCACAGCCATTATTTCTCAGGACAGTCTCGCTTAAACCCATCGCGGCAAAAGTTCCAGTGTGCATCGAATTGATCTGGAACAAACCAATATCATACGTTCCATTGGAATTTGCCCTGCTATCGCGCCCAGCTGTTCCGCCTTCGACAATGAGAATTGCGAAGAGGATGTCAGGGTGAACCTGGTGTCGCTTGGCTATCGTCACGATGCAGCCAGGCGTCAGTGGGCTAACCGCCGTGGTACGAGCACCTGAGGCTGGCGCCGCGCTGAGGCAGAACAATAGCGTCAGGGCGACGCCAAGCAGTTTGGATGGGCTCATGGCTTCAGGACTGGCTGGGGCCTTGCTGGGCCGACGCCGAGGCGCCTTGCCGCTCGCGGGTGGGGTTCAGGGTGCGGAATGCGTTCTCGACGGAGATTTCAATTCCTTGGTAGGCCTGCTCGAAACTTTCGACGATGCGATCCAGTGGGTAGCCGGTCAGCGCAGTCCTCTGGCGTTCTTCTTCAGGCATCGCGCGCATGTCGTTGATTGTGTCCTGGATGCTGGCCGACCACTGTTTTGCCAGCATGGCTCCTGCCTGGCTTAGTAGCGCAGTCCCCATAAGTGCCTGCTCGTTCTCGGTGAGCCCGAATCGAGCAGTCAGATTGCTCAGAGTTCTGTCCACCACCCTGTCGCTCAGATGCGCGCTCACCTCGCTGGCAATGACCCTGGGATTGGTGTGGAAGTAGTTGAAACATTGGTACTCGGCCATAACTGCGCAGGTGGCGAGCATCAGCGCGTTCGTGAGCTCGGAGTGAGGGCTTGACATCTTGGGCTGTACCGCGGCGATTCCATTCGTTTTTTCGATGGTTGCCAGGAGGGGTTGCAGGTAGTCCAGAGAGGGTTTTTCCAGCAGTGCTGTGTTGCCGTTTTCGAGCGAGTGGGTGATGAGATCGACAATCTGCCCGACGACCGTCGCGGATAGCCATGCCGGAGCCTCTCCTGGCTTGAGCTGATAGGCTGCAATCACGTGAGAGGCGTCAGCCTGAGCGCGCTGCAGTACCTTCGTCATCATCGACGTGGAGTACTCAGGTGTTGCGCCCTGGGCGCTGAGCGTTGAAAGGATGGGGCCGATGATGCTGATGCTGTTCGCTGCCGTCTTTACAGCGACGTCGACAGCGTCCTGCCTTTCCAGTGCCCTGCTAGCGTTGGCAAAAGCGCTGGCGAAGACATCATCCGTGCCGTTGTCACCATGGAGAAAACTCTCCATATCCTCGTCCGACATCGGGGAGGAGTTCGTAGGATCTTGCATCTTCGGGTCTCTTTACGTGGGGGAAAACGACACTGGCCGGCTTCGTACGGCCGGCTGCTGTTCTTCTGGAGAGAGTCGGTGGGCTGGGCTCATCAGCTGCTCGAGGTCTTGCAGAGTGGTCAGGCGAGGGAATGTCAGCGCGGTGGTTACGCGGTTGCCAAGGTTCTCGGCTGCATCGGTCCAATGCTGCAAATCTGCCAAGTACTCCTCGACGGGAATCACTTTTTCGTGGAAGGGGAGGTTTGCCCACTGGCTCGGGGCAAACCCGTAGGAGCGAACGCCCAGGCTCACGCAATGCTCCAAGGCCGAGTCCATCAGCAGGACCGCCTTGAACATGGAGACCGAGCCAGGCTTCAACTCCAGGTTCATGTTGAACGGAGCCGATTGGTCTTCAACCACAGTAAACGGCAGCGGATTGGTGCCAAAACTTGCAATCGCGCTGGTCTGGCTCAGCGCTACGGCGTGTATGCACATAGCCCAGAGCAGTGGCCCGGCGGGATCGAGTGCTGCGTCCGTATCCAGGATCTCGTTCTCTATTGCAAATGCCTCCGCGCCGAACTCTTTGGCTCGGGCAACGAGCAGCTCTGAGAGCAGCTCCATCGTGCCGGGAGGGTATGATTTCATCGTCATACGGTGTGCCTAGTTAGCTGCGTATAGTGATACTGTACGTGATTACTGTAGTTCTGTTAAGCAACCCCGGACGCCCGCGGTTAAACGATCCCTCGTGAGGAGTACCAAGTGAACAACGCAACCATGCGACAACACGTCGGCGTGCTCCTTGAGCATGGTCAGGCCCCCTACAAGCATGAGCCCAACGGCAAACAAAGTTATTTTGTCCGGCTGCGGGCAGAAGGCGGTGCGACAGAGACCATCTGGGGGGTTGACCTGGAGCGTGCGATCGCTGAGAGCGGAAAATCAGTGGGGGAGGGGGTTTGCCTCACATACTTGGGCAGCAGGATGGTGAAGGTCGAGGCGATCAAGAGGGACGAGGCCGGCAACTCCATCGGGGTTCAAGAAATTGACACGGAGCGCAACGAGTGGAAGGTGGATGCTTGGTCTCCTGCATCCCACCTAGCATCCGGCCAGATGATAGGAGGCGCGCCAGCGGGAGGGCTTCGGCAAGCCCCCGTGTTTCCCTCCTGGCGATCGCTTTTGGGCGGGAGCCTTACCGGCAATTTGCTGGGTTCTGGAGGAGTTTCGCGCCTACACGATTCGGTCAGGTCCCATGCAGGGACGATTGCTGGCGCGCTGTCCGAGCATCGCAGCGCACAGGCCATTCGGACTTTCCAAGCGCTACTAGATGACGCTGAGAAATGCATTGCAGCAACACGGTATGGCGATATTCATCATGCTCAAAGCGCTGAGCATGCTGCGCTTTACGCTGCCGAGCATGCAGCGTCCCCTTTAGGAGAGAGTGATGGAAAGATAATTCGCGAGCGGGTGCAGAAGCTTATCGACTTCACCAGTCGAGCGATGTCGAGTGACTCGAAGGCAGGCTTTACTAAGGAGCAACTAGCGAATGATATAGTGCGCCCTCTAAGGGAGTTTAAAGAGAGTCATGAGCACGCGCTTAAGGCGATTGGCGGCCAGGAGCATAATCTTTACCAGATTATTGAAAGCGCGCTGAGGAACTTATTAGATTTCATTAGGTCTCTATTCCGCAAACCTGATACTGTTCAGGTCCAGACAAAAGGCCCAAGTAACTAACTTAGCCCAAAGGGATTTGACAATGAGGTCACTCCGCAATGCTGCTCTGCCAATGGCCTTGGTCGCCATTGTTCTTCTTAGCGGTTGTTCATCGTCAAAGCCATGGGAACGAGTTTATGCACCGGCTCGAGGCGTCGACACTTTCGATTTCACTGGCGAAACCACAAAGCAGGCTTATGAATTTTGCGCAAGCAAGTTGGCCAGCCGCGTCAAGTCGACGAGTGCTGATTTCGTTGAGTGCCAGGAGCGCACCACGGCTTACCTGAATGACCGTATCCGCCAGTTGAGCGCTGGAGAAGGCCAACGTCTTGCCTTCCCGACATTTGCGGCTGAACTCATGGCTTCAGCTTATGGCGTAATGCCGGAGGAAGTCAGGCTATCCAATCTGCGACGTGCTGGGGGGGAGTTTTACGCCCAGGCGGGCCACCCAGGAAAGCCTGGGTGTGGATTGCGAGCGAAACCAGTTGCTGTGACCACTGATACACCTGCGGGCTGGTATCTTGTTGCGGTGAAGTGCCGGCAAGCATAGCCCCAGGTCCTGCCATCAAGAGAGAAGCAGTCAGTACCCGAGCGCCGCCTTGATTGTTTGTCGCGCGTTTTGGCTGTCTGGGTTCGCATGAAGAGCCTCAGCGCCTTGCTGGATGATGGCGCGCCTCATCCAACTGTCCCAGTTCGCCCGCAACTCCTTGATCTCGGTTGGTGATAATGGTCCGTGCGCGGCAGCGTACTCGTAGAGGGCGCCTGTAGGGGTTCCTTTCTCGAGGATGGTTTTGGCGATTGTGACAAGTTCGGGAATGCCCAGGGTCTTCACAGCAATGCCTGCCAACTTTTGTGCAATCGCGCCCTGCAGCTGACTGTCGTGAATAACCCAGCGGGCAGCCAGGGCAGTGTTCAAATCCCAGGTTGGCGCAGCCTGCGAATTGGTCAAAATAGACTGGATGCGCACCTCAAGGAGCTCGCGATCAGCGCCTGGCGCTTGTTGGGCATGCTTCAGCTCGACGTACTTTTCGTAACGGTCGAACGGCAGCTCTCGAAGCTCGGCAGGAGGAGGGAGCGTTATTACAGTCGACTCAGGCCTAGCTGTGGGTGCGAAGCGCCACGCTTGGATCAGTAGCTGAGCATATAGAAGGGGGCCCGCCTGGTCCGTGAACGCCCTCAGGTTGGCCAGGTAGGCGGCTTGATCCTCTAGTGAAGGAGCGCCGTCCTTGCCCATAAAGCGTGGCCACATCAGGCCCCTGGTACACGTTTTGTGAATGAATTCT
The DNA here is from genome assembly GCF_009650555.1 of Pseudomonas sp. EMN2. Lineage (NCBI taxonomy): Bacteria > Pseudomonadati > Pseudomonadota > Gammaproteobacteria > Pseudomonadales > Pseudomonadaceae > Pseudomonas > Pseudomonas sp. EMN2. Next base: position 206,178 of record NZ_VZZR01000009.1, on the reverse strand, counting down.
ACAAGGCCCTGCGCTCCGCCCTTCAGGGTGGTGAACTGATCGACGCCGAACTGCCGGATGAAGGAATCGGGGTCGTGGTCGTCAGGCAACAGCAGAAACCTGAACTCAAGGCCATCGCCGTGACCGGCGACGTGATGCTGCATCACCGTTTCTAGGGTACGCGCGGCCGCCCTTTGGCCTGCCGCGTCTCCATCGAAGCAGAAGACAACACGCTCTACTCCTAAGTCCGTGATCTTTTTGAGTTGCTGGGGGGTGAGGGCGGTCCCCATAGGCGCCAAGCCAGTTCGGACGCCGGCGCCGTGCATTGCGATCACGTCTAGATAGCCCTCGACAATCACTGCCTCCCTGGAGGTCGCAATCTCCCTTTGGTTCTCAAACAGGCCGTACAGCAGCTCCCCCTTCTTGAATAAAGGCGTCTCGCTCGTGTTGAGGTACTTCGGCGAGCCCTCCTGGGCCTCGAGCTGGCGCCCGCCAAAGCCCACCACATCGCCGTCCAGGTTCTTGATGGGGAAGATGAGTCGACCGCGGAAGATGTCGAATGAACCTTTCGTTTCGCGCTGCTTCAGCAGTCCGGCCTCGTGAGCAGCGTCCTTCATGGATACATGGCTGTAGTGCTTGACCAAGCCATCCCATGCGTCAGGGGCGTAACCGATTTGGAAATTGAAAATATCCTTTTTACTGAGCCCGCGCTTCTGAACGTAGGCCTGAGCAGCCGGATCCTTGAGGTTGTTCTGGAAGTAGATCCGCGCGACCTGCATTGCAGTCACCAGCCTCGTACGCTGCTCATCGGTAATCGAAGGGGTGTCTGACATTGCAGCCTCGGGTGTGGCGTTATAGGATCAATAGCGACGTATAATGATACTGCACGACGTTAAAGTAAACGCGATAAATCTCAGGAGGCCTTGGATCGTACGATCCAAGGCGAGGTCGGCGGCAAAGTAAATGGAGCCTTTAATGGTCCGAGATCCTGAAAGTCTTTACGACTTCAAATTTTCAGAACAGGCGCGGCAAAGCTTTGAGCAGATGGGCTTGACGCAACTGTCATCCAACCTGCAAATACAAGGTTTTGGCAGCATCAAGCGATCGCTGGCAATAAAGGTTGTGTACGAAAAATATCTGACTGATGCGGATGTCATCAAAGGTGGTCACATCCAACGATACGCCAATGAGCTGCGTGATTCTCGCTTGGATGATGCTGGCCGGGAGTTTCTCGAAAAGCTGCTAGATGCGCGGTCGGAAGGTACTTGGCGCTGGGAAATGATGAAGCTCGAGCAGAATCTGCCTTCGCGAGAAGATTATATTCAGCTGCGCCACAACTCCGAACTCTGGACTGACCACGAAACCCATTACTCGACCTGGCCGGCGCGCTTCGACGACCGCGCGAAGGAGAGTGTTCAGCAATCGCTACGGCAACGCTCTGATGGGTTGTCTAACATGTTGGCCCAGGGGATGGGGGCGCTGAAGGGGGCTCTAGAAAGAAGGGCGGCTGCATCGACGGTGCAATATTCAGCAACGCCGAAAGGTCCCACACTTAGCTGAAACCGACTTATCTCCAAAGTGTTTGGCTAATGGCTGATCCCATAGCGTGTGCAACGCTATTGCGCGTTGTATCAACGATTACGTCACCCGATAGCCGAACGCCATCCTGGTCTCTGCCAGAGTGATTTAGAGTGGCGTACAAATGCCCTATCTGCGGCATTTCAGTGCCACTGATATGCCTCGAATTACAGCCTGGCCTAAGCCGCGCTCTCCGAGATCAACCGGTGATCCCGCATAAAATTGTAACGAGGCTTGCAATTTTCGATTTGCCATGGGTCGATTTCAGCGCTTATGATGCGCCTCCAAGGCTGGCGCAGGGCTGGCCTATCACCAAGAGGTATTGCCCATGGGCAGACTGATTGACAAGGCTGAAGACGTCGCTGGCGTGCTTTTGCACAGCCACTCGGACCGAGTTGCTGTAACCGTGGATCGCGTAGCGCGATCGCTCAAAAGGAAGGTCGACGCTGACGTTCTCGCGCTGCAGATGAACAAGAACCTGGAGCGCAACCTTCCCGACGAACCGATGAGGTTCACCGGCGCGGACATGAAAAAGTTCGCTCTGTTGTCGCGGGCTTGCAAGTCGCGGCCGGGCTTGACCAAAGAGCAGGCCGGCGAACTGCAGCGCAACCAGGCGGAGGCGGACGCGGAGCTGGGCGACGGCGTGCCGGAGTGAGGCGGCGCAGAAGAAGACCGGGCATCTGACCCGGTCTTTTTTTGCCTGGCGATTGGCTCCAGGCGCACGCGTCCAGCCAGGCCGCCGCGCGCCGACCAGCCCTCAGCGACATGCATGGGAATGACCGACCGTCAGCTCGCAACGCGCCACCGTCAAGCAGGTGTAAACTAGCAGTACATGGGCTGTATCGTCAGCAGATCGGCGACACAGGGCCAACGGTCCGTTTCCCGATCAAAACCCCAACCCGCGCCCTCGCGCGAGTTTTTGAGTGGTAATTGGTGCCGGAAACCTGTATTTCCAGAAGACATGACCATTTGCAGCAAATGCGGTAGGATGGACGGGCGCGACCATGCCGATTTTCGGGGTATTTATGAGCAGTCCTCACCCAGATCGACATGAACATGAGCGCGCCACATGAGGCGTCGCTACGACGATTCTGCAGCGTTTCGAGGGTATAACCCCTGCAGATTTCACGTACGTGCGCGTTGAGTATGGCCGATTTCGCGCCGTCACTGCGCCTGACCGACCAACGGTCCGGACGCGACCGGCGCGCTGGCGCAGCACGCGGCTGGATCGACAGCGGTCAGCGCCGGGGGCCAAGTTCGAGGCGTCGAATTAGGACGGGACGTGGATCACCCCATCGGTGCCGAAGCCCGCCGAATGACGGTCAAACTTACTTTTTTTAAGGGATTATTTTTTTATGGGTGACCTGGTCGGTTTTTCTTTTTTTCCGGTGCGACTACGGGGCCGACCGCTCCAGGGGCTTCAGCGCCAGTGGGCCTCGCCGCCGAGGCCCACAGTGCGAGGCAGTGAAGCCCTCTATATTAGGTGTGCTCATCACGCGACTACTCGTGATGAGATTTATTCACTAAGCGCTGCTACGCGCAATGTGCTGCATTGCGATGGTCTAGGCCCTGCACATTTCGCGTACGCGCACGGTTTAACCCTGGCAATTTTGCCCTGCTGTTGAGGTACACCGATGAGCGGATCCGGCGAACTGATACCGGCCAATTCTGCCGGCGCCCAGAGTCAGCTGATAAGGCCGACGGCCGACAGCTACACGCACAGCATGGACCAGGTGCTGCGCGCCTTTCTCGCTCCGCTGGCTGTGAGCAGTCAAGAAAAAGTGCGCATGTGTTTGGGCCAGGCCGCCCTCGCCCTTGGCTTTGAGGACTGGCCGCTGGAGCAGGTACCGTGGGATCGGGTTGACGCTCCGGTGGTGATGGAGTTGGTGGCGCGCTGGCGTGACCAGCTGGCCAGGCCCACCCTCGCCCTTTACATCTACGCGGTGCGCGGCATGGCCCGCGCCTGCTTCCTGCACGACCTGATGAGTGCCGAGCAGTACAATAAGCTCAAGGCGGTGCCGTTACCGAATTACGGCGAGGGCGAAGGCCGCGGCCAATACGTCAAGTCGGCCTGGCTGGATGCCATGATCGCCAGCTGCAAGCGTGACGAGCGTACCACGCTCGGCCTGCGCGACCATGCCCTGCTGGCGCTGCTGTACGGTTCGGGGATTCGTCGCGCCGAGGCGGCGAGCTTGGCGCGCGAAGACCTGGACCTCGCCGGCGGGCGGTTTCGGGTGGTGGTCAAGGGCGGCAAGAAGGCGGTGCGCTTCCTCGCGCCCTGGGCGATAAAACCGATCAAAGAGTGGCTGGATGAGGTCGATCGGCAGGCCTTGGCCTCGCAGAATCAGCCCGTGGTCAGCGGTCCAGTTTCCCGGCGTCGCCGGCCGAAACCCCTGATCAGTGCCGAGGGATTAGTGCTACGCCGACTCAGCAAGGCTGGGCGTATCCTCGGCGATCTTGGGGACAAAGGCGTCTATGTGGTCTTGGAAGAGCGCTGTGAGCTCGCTGGCATTCCCTTCGTCCGACCGCACGATGCGCGGCGGACGTTCGCCACCGACTTCATCAAGCAGCACGGCGTCGCCGCGGCACAGAAGATCCTCGGGCACAAGGACGTGAGTACGACCACGCGGTACGACATGACGGGCGATGACGAGCTCGCGGCGATGGTGAGCAAGATCAAGCGCTAGGTCGTCCGGGTCTGGCGCGCTTCGGTTCAGCGCCCTCGCCTGCGCTCATTGACCAGCCTGGCACGGAGCGTCGACTGGTTGGCATTCGTCTGCGCGGTCGTCTGGGCATCGAGCAGCACTTCGTCACGCTGGATTTTCTTCGGTTTGAGCGACGATGCCAGGCCCAGACCGATGCGCCCGCCGGGGCCGGCGCAGTTCTTCTGGTAGCGGCGCAATGGCTTGGCCGCGCCGCGCATGGCCTGCTGGCGATTCTTGCTCATGGCTCACGCCGCCGCGATCGCTCCCGTCCTAGTGTGCAGGCCACTCAGTGCGGGCAATTATCCAGGTCGTGGGCGAAGTAGTAGTCAACGCTGGTGGCCATCGCGACTTGGTTAATCGCTGCCACCGCCAGGCGGTCGAGGCGCGCTGAGGCAAAGCCGCCACCCGCCCACAGGCAGGCGGTGGGCGACAGCGGTACCGCGTGCAGCTCAAAGAAATTGTCCGGTACGACGAACTCCCCCTCCTCCGCCTGCAGCACCGCCCAGGTGACGCCGCGCATCCGCCTGACGGACTCGGATAACTGCAGCCTGATCGATGGCGCAACGATTTGCCGACTGGGGATCGTGAAGTCAGGGCGAATGTAGCCGATACCCGCCGCCTCCAGCCGCTCCTGCTCATCCTGGGTGTAATTGTGGCGGAGCCCGATGATCTCGAAGGCGCTGCTGACGCTGGTGATTGACGGGTCAGCCAGCCGCTCGTGCCTTTTCCACTGCGCCCTGATATTGCACAGACCGTAGAACTCGCTGATCAGGGCGAAATGCTGCGGGCCAAGCCGAAAGGCGGGATCATCGAGCACAGCGCTGGCCAACTGTTGGAAGGCGTCCTCAATGTCCTTCATGAACCCACCTTCCGCCTGCTGATCCCAGACCCGCTGGGCGCAGAAAATCTGATTGTCCGGTTTGGCGTAAAAGAGCCTGTCTGAGGCTTTGCGCATCACCTGGACAGCCCCTTTTTCATTCACGAAACGCGCGATGCTGGCGCTGGGGAAGGTGTGTTGGTTCACCGTCAGTTCATGCGGATTGGATTTTTGAGGGGCTTCGAAGGTCAAGGGTGGCTCCGTCGATGGCAGGGTTATTCCGTTACCGCTGTTTTTTCGTACACCAGAAACGCAAAACCCACCTTTCGGTGGGCTTTGTGTGTACTGTCGTACATCCCTCGGCGAAATCAATCCTGCTATAGGTTTGACTCCTAACCAAGTGGTTAGTGGCCTGATTCTATGGCTAAATGACGCCTTCGTCAACTTCGGCTCATTTCCATGTCTTTCATGTCGCCTGATCTTGCCAAGCAGGCTGCCTTGTCCATGCCACGGATGGGCACCTACCTGGCCGCTTGCCACAACCAGCCTTCCCCGCTGAGCGCTGCCATCAACCTGTACGCCTGGAATGCTGCGATTTCAGCGGCCTTCATCCACCCCCTGCATTTCTGTGAGGTGGTGGTGCGCAATGCCGTTTCGGAAGCCTTGACCGCGACCTATGGCGCGCAATGGCCCTGGAGCCAAGGTTTCTTCTTGAGCTTGCCTGAGCAAGCAGGCCCTGTCTTCAAGCCTCGCCAAGCGCTGCTGGCGGCCCGACAAAAAGCAGAACAAAGCGCGGGTGGCAACCCACCTTCGACGGACAAGGCGATCGCCGAAATGAGTTTTGCCTTCTGGGAGTCGATGTTTACCGCGCGTTATGATCACGGGCTGTGGGACAACCACCTCAAGCGTCTGTTCCCGAACGCCCCGGCCCGCCTGCAGTATTTCGAGCTGCGCGCACAAATTCGCGCAGCACTCGAAGCCATTCGGAAGTTCCGTAACCGCATTGCCCATCATGAACCGATCTTCGCACGCCAGCTGGCGCACGACTACGCCAGGATCCAGAAAGTCGTCAGGTATCGTTGCACGCAGACGGCTAGCTGGATGGCCCAGTCTCAGACGGTCAATGTGATTCTCGCTGCCAAGCCCTGACTAGCCGTGGTTGCGCGCTCAATGGCCGGTGGCGGAGGCTCGGCGGCCGTCAGAGTTGGGCGCGGCAACATCACCGGCGCTCTGGCCGGCCAGGCGGCAGTGCTCGAAGCTGTCGTGGCCTTGCTCCCGCGCCAGCAAGGGTCGCCCAGCCGAGGTCGACAGCTTATGCCGGCGGATCCTCCGCCAGGCGCACCCCTGGTGGCAGGTCGAACGCGAAATACTCGCCGTAGAAGGTGTTCAGGTAGAGCTTGCAGACCCCCGAGATAAAGACGTGGGCTTGTTCAAGCGTCAAACGCGGGACCGGGTTCGGCCGGCCCTCTTCCTGGACGCCGTGGCGCGCGCCGATGCCGACCACCGAGTAATTGTTCGCGTTGTTGGTGAAGACCTTGCGGGCGGCGGACTTCTTCGGAAAGGGCTTGCCGTTGCGCTCGGCGTAGGTTTCCAAGGTCTCCAGCAGCTTGTAGTAGTTGCCCCAGTCTGCCGGCAGGGCCAGGAAACGCAGGATTTGCTGCACATCCTCATTCTCGGCGGCGAGTAGCACGATCGGCAGTCGGGCACCGGACAGCAGTGCTCGCTGCATGGTTTCATTCCAGAGGCGTGGAGACACCGGCAACCGCCCCAGCAAACCACAGCCCAACGGCAAGTCGCGGAGGATGACCTGCCGGCCCTTGTAGTAGACCCCAGTGATGCGCTGTTTGGGATAGTTTTGCTCGAACAGTTCTGCGGCGCTGTTGAACAGCTTGACCAGCTCATGGGCGACGCTGATGAGGTGCAGTGGGTCGCTTTGCTGGGCAAAGTAGCTGGAGTTGAAGCTGAACTCGTCGTTTGGACAATCACGCCATTCATCTACGCCGCCCCAGATGCGGAAGAAATCCGCACTGCCTGGGCGGTCACACAGTCTTCGAAGGTCCGGCGAATTGCCGGAAAGCCGGATTTCCCAGCTGGCCTGTGAAAAATTACTTTCGTAGCCCCGCCGGTAATCAGCGAAATCCTCACTGCCTGGTCGGATGTTTCTAGCCCCGAACTCCAGAGTACGCCCTTCGACCTTGTCGAGCTGGCCCAGATCAAAGAAGTGTTGCGCAAGTGCCTCAGCTTCATCCCGGCTCATTGGGGCGCCGTCGCGCTGTACGCTGTCCTCGGTTGCGGAGGTGAAGGCTGGTGCTTGGGTTGTGCTGGAGTCGGTCATGGGGTAACAGAGGGCGTACAGGAAGTGAGTGAGGTGGCTAGCTTAGCTGATATCCCCTCCTCCTACAGCCCAACAAGGCCCAAGGCTGGCCAATCCCTCTAGCGCATTGGCCCAGCATGGCCTGGACCGTGTCACGTGAAGCCCGATGTGAGTGCGGAATCTACTCGTCGGGGTGCTCGGCCTGATAGATAAGTAGCTCCACCCGCATGGCCAGCAGCGTGGCCTTTTCTTCATGCACGCGGGCCGCGTGCTGGGCGGCCTCAAACAGGCGCTCGGCCTGGTCCGGATCACCGCGAAGCGCCGCCCTATCACTGGCCTGCAGTGACATGGCCATCAACGCGGCGGCGACCTGCCACGCCTCCAGGTGCTGCTTGAGCAGGTCGGCATCAATCATGGCCATGGCGGGCACCCTCTGTCTTGGGAGCCTCTCAGTATAGACGGTGGGGTTTGCTTATTAGGTCAACCGCCGAGGGTTCCCGCGCAAGCGCCGGCCATTGAGCCATTCACCAGGCTGCGTACTGTGTACGGTGCCATCGGCATCACGGTGCCCCGCAGGAGCCTGTTGTTCACAGCATGCAGCACAGTGAAAACCCTCCGGGGCCAGGTACAGCCGCGCGCGAACGCCACAGTGTTGGCAAGCGTCTATGATCAGCATTGGCTCAGCTCCTGGCGGTGAGGAGGCCGCCACGCGCCGCGACAGCGACGGGGGGCTTTATGAGTTTGTTTCGTTTGTTTGTTGTGTTTGTTGTGTTTGTTGTGTTTGTTGTGTTTGTTGCGGCTAGTGGGCCCCAGTGGGGGTGACCGGACACGAAATTCAACCAGTGCCAGGTCGATGACCAGATTTGCCGCATGATCCCCTAGCTCATCGCCACCACAGAATACGGGCTTAGTTCAATGGTGCCCTAAGCGGCGGCAACATGAGTTCGTAGTCGTCTACCTCTTGCTCCACCTTCAGCGTCACCCGGTAACGGCCACCGGTAGGGAGGTTAGCTGCCAGTGCCTGGATGGTGTCTTTGAGGTTGCTGGAAGCCAGGGATGCACAAAAGAACTCATCTCCGTTGCATGCCGCGTTGCGGCTAGTTCCGGGGGCCGCCCGCTGCAAAATGGGGGCTTCGGTGCTCACGCTGGACTTGGTTGCCCATTCCACTAGGTGCATACCAGCAAGCGCTCCAACAGGTGCTGCGATCATTACCGCAGTCCCGATGAACATTGCGCGTAACCACCAGCGTTTGTTGATCCCTTGTTTTTCGTTCAGAGCGGTATTCTCGGCCGCGAGGTCCTGTTTCATTTCGTATCCTTTATCTAATGGGGTAGGCTTGTTCGTTACTCACCATCGGTCTGCGCAGCCGCTGCCGGTATGTCGACCCAGGCGGCGGCGAGAGCCCATCTCACGAACTCCTCGACTGTCTGGCCGCTTTCTTCCTGCAGCAGCGCCAGCGTTCCGTAGAGGACCCAATCCAGCCTGCCGGCGTCTTGATCTTCTTCTTCCTGGAAGTCGCTATCCGGGTTCATTTCGTCGAACACATGCTGCAGATGACGGCCATGTGCCCAGTTGAAGTGATCATGCTGGCGCCAGTAACTGGGAAGCTGCAGCGCACTTCGCACCTGGTCCGAAAGGCCGTAATGCTCGGCCGAATTGCATTCAGTGCCATCGTCGTAGGTCCAGTACACGAGGCCGAGCACTGGGTGCTCAGCTGCAACAACGACATTCCCTTCGCTGGCGCCCGTCATACAGCCCCCTCATCGAAGGAATGCAATGCCAAGCGCTGTTTACGCGACTCCAGGTCGGCTGCGGTAAGGTACCGGCCGCGAGCGAGATTGAGGTTTCCACGCGCAAGCCGTTGCACCACCGTTCGAGCGATCTCGGATTTCACCTGGTCACTGCACTTGGCCGGAATCCTGGCCAGGCCGGGCAACAGCGCCCGCACCAGTCGTTTTAAGTACATGCGGTAGTCCTTTATCTGGGGAATGTGCCGTTTGTTTGTGTCGATTGTTTCGAATCAACCTGGACTTGGCCCGCGGAACATGGCCTGCTCTGGCGCTGGCTCGGGATGAACTACCTCCGGCTCGGCGTGCTGCTGCTCGCCGGCGCCGGCGGAGGGCGCCCGCTTGGCCGGCGAAGGCAGTTCCTTTTCCGGCAGCCCGAGTTCGACGCGCAATGCGTTGTCCTGCCGGTGGGCCTCGAGGAGAGCGTCTCGCATTTGCTCGAGCACACGGATTGCTCGGATGCCCTCGATAGTTTCGAGATTGATGCCCTGCAGCTCCCCCGCCAATCGGGTAACCACCTGGTGCGCGTTCAGCAACTGAGGTTTGACCGACTTGTGGAAGCTGGTCATGAATTCGGCCGCGTGGAGCGCGTCACCGCATTCTGTGTGCGTAACGATGGTGGGCGAAGTAATCGACATATTCTTGGCCTTGTCGAACGCAGCCAGGACATGCAAGCCCTGCTCGTATTCGTCACGGAAGCCGGTCCATTCCAGCACCTCACTTATCGGCCCGTTGTTTCCATTGCCGGTGACAACAATTCCTGCCCTGACCTGGTCCCAGTTGTCAGCCGATACACCTTGTCGTTCAGCCTCCGATCGGGAGATGGATATCGCCCCGGCGGGCGCCTCGACGCGCAGAAGCTTCATGCTCTGCTCGTTGAGAAAGCGCCTGTCGGCGCCGTGTATCAGGAAGCCGCGGACTTCACCGATGTCGCGCAACAAGTACGCTGGCGAGTCCGCGGGAATCGATGGGTCCGAGGACCAGCGCAAGCCGATGGTGTCGCCGCCGGTATCTACCACGACCGGAATGCCCAGGCCTGCGATTTGAAGGACGATTGGTGTGCCCTTTGTGTCCATGGTTTACCCCTCAATGCATGATGGTGCGGAGATAAGCTCCGTCACCTGGCGCGCCTCTTCGAGGCGCACGGAAACTGTCTTGACGCTCAGCTCCAGGAACAAATCGTCATTGACGCAGCCACAGCGCCACAGGCGGCCGAGGCAATTTATGTTCCAGGAGAGCCGAACGCTCGTGTCATATGCGGATGCGCCTGCTACGTGAGCGGCGCGGATGTTCTCGCGGACGGTTGCCAGCTGCTCAGGTACTGTCAGCAGCCGCAGCGCTTCGCACCTCGGGAAGGTCTGCAGCAGCTGAATGGCCTGCTGTGGCGTACTGGCGCTAATCGTGCCAACCCAGCTGGCGCCGGCGAACACATCCCAGATCTGCTGCCTCGGTCGAAACAGCCTCGACAGCAATCTGCGTGACCAGCTCGGCCGAGGCGCACATTCGCTCATTGCCGGAAGCATCAGGCTACCTTGGCATTGGAGTGGTTGGAGCGGGCTGCAGACGGATCCACAAACTGCTGGCGTATTTCCAGATTGCCCCTGCTGGCAATGACCTGGGCGTCAGCCTCAACTGGGCGCCGATCGTCGATGGTGAGGATGATCATCGCGTTGTACTGGCGGGTTTTGCTTCCGGCCGGCGCCAGGTCGGCCGAGCCAATCGCCAGCGACTTGCCCATGTGCAGCGTGGACTGGATGTACTGCAGCTGATGCAGGCAGAGCAGCTCCAGCAGCTCGCGATGAGTGACCTGCCGCAGGCCGGAGACCATGTCTTGCGCCAGCAGCTCAGCGCCGGCAAACGTGAAGCGAGATACCGCAACTTCGAAGATTTCGTCAGCCATGGGTGTGTCCTATGCCGATCGTGCACGGTACGTGAGTAGAGACCTGGCCACGTCATCATGGGCGGCCAGGTCAACGAGATGGTTGATTGCTGCAGGTGTTGCGTAAGTGGTGATCCACATCGATGCGGCCGCGATCCCGCCGGCGGCGCAAGGACGAATATCCAGGTAATCGAGCGTGGCGATGTCCAGGTGCGCTTCACCGGTGTTGATGGCCAGCTGCAGCGCCTGGCGATCGGGAGACGCATCGATGTCGAGACCCAGGCCTGGCAACTGCTCGAGCGCGAACCGGCAACTGCGGCCGGCGACCGCCTGCAGGACCTGGTCGATCGCGCACAGGTGGACCTGGCTGGTGCACGTGCTGCAGTTCAGCGCCAGCAACGCTGCGCGATGGGCGCACAACTGCGCGGCCTGGCGGCGACTCACTGCAAGCCGTGGCACCGCGGAGGCCTTGGCGCCGCTGAAGTGCACATAGGCCGCGACCGCAGCACGAGCCTGGTTCGAGCCTGCATCCAACAGCAGCCACTCCAACCCGGTACCGCCGACGCGGTGCACAGACCGATAGGCAGCGACACCGGCGCCCGCCGGCGCCACCACCACCTGCCCGGCGCGCAATGGCTTGAGTTCAAAAGATGTGAACCAGACCACCCTTCCCCCTAAAAAATAGTCCATCCTCCCCATCTGGGACCCAGACACAAACCCCGCCCGCCCCCTTCGGGGGCACCCTTTATCCCCCTGCCCTACCTGGTACTGCTTTGCTCTTCCCTCTCCCGCCGCAGGCGGCCTTTGGACGCCCATTCCAACCCAACACCGGTGTGGGCTTGGTGCCCGGTCGGGGCGCCCCGCTTCTACGTCGACGTAGTAAGGCTTTACTACGGGGGCGTGGTAGAGCTCTCCTACGTGGACGTAGTGAAGCCTTACTACGGTTTCGTAGAAGCGAGACCGTATGTACTGAATTACCGTAGGCAGCAGGCTCAGCGTCTTGGCGTGGCTTCGTACTGTGTTATTGTACGTTGTAAATACACGTGTGCGGAATACTCATGGATACTGATCGCGACGCGGCAGAGATCGAAGCAACACCAGCTCCTTTCACGACTGCACGTATTAAATCGATTGTCCTAGACCATGTCCTTGACAATATGAAAACACTTGTTCCACCCGGTTCGAGTGTGGCAAAGCAGCTGGCCGCGGTTCTTGATACATTGGAAGACCTGGCACAAAAAATCGCTGTCGAAGCTTTGGTGAATCGGCACGATCTCACCCCTGGACCAAGCGCAGCACAATTGCTCAATCCAGGCTCCACCGAGCTAGCAGATCCAACGCTATACGAACTACGGTATCGAATTGTCATGAAAGGTGCGGACGGAACCATCGAACGAGACGACACCATGACAAAGCAAGAAATCGACGAGCTCTGCGGTCCAGGTTTCGTTGAGCAGAAATTCGGCTTAGTCGGTGAGAAATGCCCGAATTCCTCGACTTATGAGGGCAACACGTTCTGGTTTTCGGTAGAGCGCTGCCCCAAAAATGATCTGAACCTTTCGCAACAGCACGTCACCACTCCTACGCGATCTCCAAGCCTCGGATAATCATCCAGTACGGCTCCATCTTGGCGCGCACACGTCGCTTCTACGAAGACGTAGTAAAGCTTCACCACGGCTCCGTAAGAAAGCTCTCCTACGGGAACGTAGTGAAGCTTTACTACGGAGACGTAGAAGCGCCCCGCCCCACTCCACAGCGCAAGACCACACCAGAACAGGATAAACTGGCCCTATCCTGAGGTATGGCACGCTGCGCGTGACGCGGGCTCCGCCCGCGGGTAATCAGGAAGAAAAAGCGCCGCATGCCGGTAGCCCCCGTAGGGGGCGGGACTCCTTTCCAGGCTAGGGGGTGGGGAGGATGGACTACTTTTAAAGGGTGCACGGCGCTCCTCGAGTCCCTGCAGGTGGGGTTACCCTCACGCCGGCGGCGGCCAGGCGATGCCGGCGCGCACCGAGCAAGTCGCCGGCGGCCAGGCCGGCGCAGCAGCCCGTACAGGTAGCCCCCGCAGGGGGCGGTGCCGCGTAGGAACCCCGCCCCTGGGAGGATGGACTACTTTATTGGATTGGCGATCCAAACCGAGCCGGCTCTCGCCCTGGGCCTGCTCTGCCCTCTCCGCGCCGTCGCTGCAGCTGCTCCTGTCGATGCACTTGAGTCCGTTGTGCAGCTGCTTTCGCCGGCGGGCCTGGCCCCGTAGATGGCCATTCGCCGCTGCTCGGCGTTGGCGCCGGCCGCGGGGTGATCCCTATGGCACGCCCCGCCTCGATGCGCACGTGCTCGGCCTGCAGCTGGCCCCTTCGCTCAGCGACTGACCACCGCCTCCTCGCCCGCAGCGGGATGAGCAAGGTCACGAGGTTTATCAACGACTTACGAATTCACGGAAAACACACCCCAGCGATCCCGAGCAACGCACCGGTTCCTGGATGTGGCGGCTAATTGTCGGCGAACGCGCCCGCTACAAGTCCAAAGAGAAGCTGGAGAGCTCGATCAAGTGCTGATCTGGTAGGAAGCAGCGACCCGCTGCTGAGGCGGCAGGGCATGTGGAGTGTGCCCTGCCCGCGGCCGAGCTATGACTTCAGCACGCAATATGCTGCGCGCACTTTCTCGTGCGCCGCCGAGTAGCGCTTAGCGGTGATATGAACAGTCTGCCGGGTGGCGCCGGTTTCACGCCCTGCGTCCGCAGGCCTCCAGCTTTCCACTAGCACAAGTCTGGCTGCTCTGCTCGCGGGGCTTGTAGCAGTCCCGCCCATGAGTTCAACGAGCAAGTCGAACTGCTCACCTGTCATTTGTGTCTCAATCCCGCGATTTGGCCAACGTCATGTTGGCAAATGTATTATCAGCGTATCATACGGTCAAGCTGCTGGCGCCTCCGCTGCGCATTGTACCTTCCCGCAAGCTGCTTCCCAGCGCAGGCACCTACCGTAATCAACACGTTTGGAGCGTTCCTTGAAGACTTTCCTGCTGCAGATCTGCTGGATGATGCTCATCATCTGGGGCGCGACCAAGGTTGCTTTCGCCCAGCAGGTCATCGAGCCAGCTCAGGTGTTCATCACCAGCAATGAAGCCGCCTGCGTGTTGGCTGGCGCTCCAACTGTAAACGGCGGGTGCAAGGCCCATGGCCACCTTGAGGGGACAGTGGAAGGTAAATGGCGACTGCACACCGAGCATTCGCCGCAGGTGGTAATCGAGTCAAAGTACTCGGCGCGCCCACCAGTACATCACCCTCTGCAGAGCAGCAACGAGGCTGAGCATGACACGCAAGAAATTATGGGTGGACCGTCGCTGTTGCGACTGGGATACCTTCCTGACAGGCCTGATGGCTGCTGCCCATCGGTCTGGCTTTCCACTGCTGCTCGTTGACCGGTGCGAAGCTCGTCGCTACTGGCGCCAGCACTCATGCACTGGTGCCGAAGTCATAAGGATGCAGCGAGCTCGCGAGATGAACGACGCCCTGTATAACGGATATGGCGATCCTCCCCCACCACAGCCGCCGCCACCAGGTGGCAGACCAGTGCGGCCATCACCTACACCGATTAGGCCGCTTGCCTTAGGATGACGCTCACAGGCGGCGCCGTCGGTGGGGCAGTAGACCTCACGCCTGAAGACGAGTGAATCTGCAGGGGAGCCTCGCTAGCCGCGACCCTGGGCTACCAAATCTTCAAGTACAAAAAAACCGCCCTATGGGCGGTTTCTCGGGCGGTTCGGATAGGAGATCTGAAACCGCGATTTGCACTGAAGCGATTCGACGCACCAACTTTAGCGATGTACCAGGTCGAATGCAATGTTTATCACGTCGGGCCCGCATCCGTCTTGGCCTCCATGGCATCAAAGACTGGGTTTTCAGGTCAGACTGCGAACGGTGCCCACGGCAGGACACCGCCAAATGCGTCAGAGCGAGGTGTAAAGCCCAGTGGCGGCAGTGAAGGTCGATCGGAGCATATCGCCGTAGACCATGCTGTCGCGGGCGATTATCAACTCTTGCGGCCCCTTCGTGCGTGAGTGGGTGATTTTGGAGTATTTGACCTCGTAAAGGTCGGCCTTGGTCAGCTGGATGTCCACGAAGTTGATCCCATCTTTCGCGAAGTTGTTGCTGAGTTTAAAGCGCAGGTTGCCATCGCAGAACATCAGGTGCTTCGCACCCGTCATCGCCAGAAAGCGAGCACCGCCGAGCTGCTTCAGGATCGTCTCGGAAACTTCCCGTCGGCAACCTTCGCAGCGGGTGTACTTCAGGTTCAAGCTGTCAACGAAGGTGGCCGAGCAGCAAATGCATTCTAGGGTGGTTGCGGTGGCGGCTTGCTGCATGTCTAGCTCCAGATTCAAAGGGATATGTGGCCACTATAGTTCCTTTTAACGGAACTGTAAAGCCAATATTCCCCCCCCCCTGATGATGGCAGCTTTCAACGGGCAGCCCGCTCCAGCTCCTCCAGCCGACGCCACGCCTTCAGGTACTTTGCCATGCGCTCTTGATCTTTTGGGGTGACCTGCGTCAGTCGCTTGAAGTCCATGTTATCCCTGAGGTCTTCCTGCTTGATTCGCCTCGTCAGGGCCGAAGAGCCAGCCCTCTCGATGTAATCAGCATAGGACTCGCCAGGCTGGCGCGTGAGCAGCAACACGCCGGCCACCACAGCTTCAGGGAAGCCATCTGCCCTCAGTTCCTCGGCAGTAGTAGCCGAGTCTTCGATCACGTCGTGCAGCAAGGCAACAGCTTGCGCAACGGGGTGGGTGAATGCAGCCATTACGCGAATAGGGTGCAGTATGTAGGGTTGCCCGCCCTTGTCGACCTTCCCCGCATACGCGCTCAAGGCGCGCTGCAGGGCCAGCTCCACCAAGTTGATTGGCGCCGGTTCTGTTGGCTGGCCACGCCCCATCTCGTGCAGCCAGATGGGAATCAGTTGTCCGATCTGGGTGAGGTTTTCGACTTCCCAACAAGCATCCAGGTACTCCAAGGCTTCGGCGTCAAAGGCGGAGACACTCAGGTGGCCATCGGGGTCTGGCATGTCCGACTCTGCATTGTCGACCACCGAGAACAAGACCCCGTTGACGATTTTCTGCGCTGCCCACTGCTGGCTGCCGGTGTTCACGATTTCATAGCCCGCGCCAGTCCACAGCGCAGCGTTCCTTGCTTTGAGGGTGTCACTCATTTTCATGCCCTGTAGAGATGCCGGAAGCCAAAATAATGTTCCATTAAATAGAACATGTAAAGGGGCGCGCATTGCTCTGTAGATCATCTTTTGCTATATTTGTGTCCATAGATCAGATTTACCGGAGTACTGAGCATGAGCCAAGCAACTACTGCACGGGCACCATCCACAAAGGATGCGGGCGCAGTCGCGCTGCGTGCCGCTGTCAAGATCATGGAGAATTGGTCTGCGACCCAAAAGGAAATTGAGAGCACTCTTCGCATCTCGCGTAGCACCTACTCGCGCGCCAAGGAACAGGGCCGTGTTGTGAGCCTGGACAGTGATCAGCTTGCTCGTGTCAGTCTCATTTTGAACATGCATGCCGCTCTGCGCACGATCTTCGACAACCCAGAGAACGTGTACGGCTTCCCCAAAATGCCGAACGACAACGAGTTCTTCGAGGGCAAGGCCCCTCTGGATATCATGGCCACCGGCTCGTTCATCAACCTGTACGAAACGTTCCGCCGCATTGACGTGTCGCGAGGTGCCCAATGGTAACAGCCGCTGAACTGGCCACGCTGCGTGGTGGCGACAACATCAAGTCGTATCGATTGGTGAACTCCAAGTTTCCGCCGATCGCTCTGTTTGATGACGTGGCCAGCGCCGACGAGTTCGAGATTCTGTACGCAATTCAAGCCATGACGAACCCGCGCCTGCAGAACGAAGTCGGCGCCATCAACTTAATCCCACACAGTGAGATCCCGTTCGGCATCACCGGCTGCTCATACGCCACAGCGCCGTTCACCCATGTGAACCCAGACGGCTCCCGCTTCGGCGATGGTACTTTCGGTATGCTGTATCTGGCCGACACCATGGAGACAGCCATCGCCGAGGTTCGTCACCATCAGGAGGCGTACTGGAGCAAAGTGCATGGGCTCAATTACGAGCGCTTCGTCTTCCGAGGCCTGGCCTGCCAGTTCGACGAGGTTGGGGTGCTGGATGCGACGGTGCTTCCGTTGTCGCACTCGATCTACGCGCCAGGCGACTACAGCGCGTCCAGGGCCTTGGGCCGCGAGGTGAAGAAGGCGAAGGCCGCAGGCCTGCGCTATCACTCGGTTCGTTCACCGGGCAACACCTGCTGGGCACTGACCACCCCGCGACACGTTGCGTCGATCATCCAGTCGAGCCATTACGAGATGGTCTGGAACAAGCAGATCACCAGCGTCAACAAGCTCGTCTCCAGCGCGTGAGGCATAGCGCCGGCCTAAACGCCGGCGCACGTCTTTGGCGCCAGCAACTCAAGGGCAACAGCCGCGACGGCGCGGCGCAGACAAGGTTCACCCATGAAGTATTGGACAGCAACATGCAGTGAGTGCGGGAGCGTCAAGGTCATGCAGAAGACCAAGCCGACGACCTGCAAGGAATCGATCCGCACCGGCCTGCGCTCCAGTCGAATTTGCGGCAAGACGCTCACCAGCCAGGAGAATGTGACGACCCAGTACAAGGCGATGCGTGGTTTCCGGAGCAGCAAGCCGCAGCTGGAGACCATCCTGGACACCCGCGCCATGGCGGCAGCGGTTGAAGTTGCGCGGAAGCGCTGGCCGCATGTGCAACTCACTTACGTCGGCACTGATCGTGAAACCTTCCAGCATTACTTTCAAGAGTGGGCAAACCCTAAGCACTTCATCCTGGGGGACTAGGTGCAATCGCATCAAGACTAGCGGCGCCAAGCCTGTCGAGCGGGCGCTAGAGCATCACGAGAGGACCTCCATGAAAAAACTACTTTGCATTGCAATTTTGTCCGGCCTGGTCGGCTGTAATGCTGGCAACAATTCTGCTGACGTGCGGAAGCATCTGAAAGCTCAGGCAGCCGCCCTCCCAGCATGCGCCACAGCTGCCGCGCAGGAATTTTCAGTACCAGAAAAGCTGTTCAAGGCAATGGCCCTAGCCGAGGGAGGCACCGTCTCCGCCCCATCTCCCGAGGCGAGAAATTCCTATGGCCCGATGGGGCTGGGCGCTCCTGCGATACCTCTGATGGCAAAGGGGCTTGGCGTGCTCGAGGCGGCGGTCAAAGACGACGCCTGTACAAACTACCGCGCAGCTGCTTGGTGGTATGCGAACAAATCGGTGGAGAACGGCCAGCGCGACGACGTGTGGGCGACGGTCACACGCTTCTACTACGGCAGTGCCTCACGCGAGGCGGCCCCTGCTACTGAGCGCGTTAAGAAGATCTACGCCGAGTTGTAAATCCTGCTGTAGCTACGGCAACCGTGGCCCTCGAATCATTTACCGTGTGGAGTGGATGGTCCATTATTGGCTTATTCCATTTCTATTAGCCAATTAACTATCTGGCGGAACATCATGTCCAAGCAGCAAAAAATGAGAACCAACTCAATTTACGCGCCGCTACGGTATGCAGCCACGCGACCTTTCGCTCAGCGGCTTGGAACGGAATTCATTGAACAGGTGAGGCTTGGAAAGGCTGAAAGACACAAGTTCATAAGTGAAAAACTAATGTTCTCAATTCAGTCATCAATTGCGCAACTTGGCCGACCTGCCGGCCCTGGTCCGGCACAGGCAGAAATCACTAACGTTCAAACCTTTGGCTCTTTCATGGGCGGGGGAGCATTAATCTTTGACCTGAGCGATCACGTGCCGACGCTCCTATCTACAGACGTAAGCACTGTGCCGCTGTGGGCCCTACCAGCTATAGCGGATAGCTTTTACCTCCATTTCGGGCGTAACGACAAGTTAGAGCAAGATGATGTATCCATCGAAGGCGTGTTCGTTACATGGTTCAAACCCAAAGATGAGCCATCAAGACTGATTTTGGATTTTGTGACAAAAACACAATTCAATAGAACTGATTTCTGGCTTGTTGAGGCGGGGGAGCCATTCTTTGGCTGTTCGGTCGAGATATCCAACCCTGATCTAAGTGTAAGGGATGCACTCGAACGCTCCGTTCATCAAATTGTAGAAAACAATAAGGCAGTGGAAGCGCAGATTGAGGAGTTGATCAAGCGAATGGAGGCGCTTCATGGCAAAGCGGTAGTCTCAGTACCAACTCAAGTCCATGACCTAACCACTAAGCTTCCTGTTCTCCGACGCGGGTTGGCGTTGGTGGCCAACTCTCTGCTGTATCTCGGCGCTACGCGCGCGGGGGACACGCATCAGCCGTCAAGCCAGCCAGGAGCCAGCAGCTCCTCTGGGTTCTCTGCCTCAGTGATAGTTTGCTGATTTGAGCCCGAGCATCGGGCTAGAAGGCCTGAGCCCCGCCAACTCGCGCCACATCGCCGATTGGCGGGGCGGCAGCCGCCCCACCCTTTCGGCCCGCGGCACTTAGCCAACAGTCACCGGAACGGCCCCCTCGACCTTGCGCAGGGTTCGAGTATGGGCCCCGTATTTCGCTTTGAAATCACGCGGAATTCGCTTCATGCCGAGCTTCGCCGCAAGCCTTGGCGCGACATCCCAAATGCCAGTACCAGCTGGCTGTTTCTTTGCGTACTGCTTCAAGTTGAAGGTGGCCACCTCCTGGGCGGTCTCGCAGAAGCCCTGCGGGCTAACAGCGCCAAACCCCAAGTCCGTCACTTGAAGCACTCCCAGTTCACGCGATGCGAAGACGGAGGGGCCGACGTACTTGCCCTCCTCGCTGCGCGGGAAGCCGACTGCGGGGTCATAGATGAGGCCGCCCACCTCAACCCAGCTGTGGTCAAAATACATGCCCTGGGCGTGCACTTCACCGATGATCAGCTCAGCCTGGACGCCCTGCTCCAGAAGCAGCATGTAGAGGATCGCCGAGGAGTCATGGCACGCCCCCCAAAGCCCGTTGTCCACGAGAAACCGCAGTACCACCTCGAAGGTGCTGAGCAGCACCTGGCCATCTGGTACCGCGGCCGCCAGTGATTCAGCGCCAGCCATCCAGCGCACTGCACGGCGGTTGCTCACGTAGAATTGCACCTGCTGCTGGAGCTGCTTGATGTGCCGATAGATCTGCTCATCAGACTGCACAACAGCAGCCCGGCCGTGCTCTCGCACAAAGCGTTGTTTGAAACGTTGGGCTTCTTCCGAATGAAAGAGGTCTTCGACGTTTAGCGGCCTCATCTCAGCGGTTGTGCTGTAGCTCCGCGTGTTCATAACCACCTGGGTAGGGTGATCGCTGCCTTCAATGACCTGGAATCCAATACGCTCGTAAAGCGGTACCAGGTGAACAGCGCAGGTAAGTTCCACGTGCGGATATCGCTCTACCAGTTGCTCCATCATCGCGCGGGCCACGCCTTGGCGCCGAGCGCCGGCAGCGACAGCCATGTAGCTGATACCGCAGGCCTCTGGATTGGTAGGCGTCGGCAGATAGAGGACGAAGCCGATCACGTTGGCCGCGTCATCGAGCGCAACAGCAAGCTCGCTTGGCGCGCTGCTCAGCTTGCCCATCAACTGCAGGTACTGCTTCACCTCGGCGACCAGAGCCCACTGATGAAATTCGTACTGGATATTGCTGCGTGGAATGCTCCAGCTGCTCAGCTCGGAAGCGTTGTCCTCCACCAGGCGCAGGACCTGACGAGTGACGTGCTCCAGAGGCGTGCTATCAAAAACGACGACCTTCACCATGTGTACCTAACTCCTTGTGGGGTATTCGGAACGAAGAGAGGCCGGCAGCGAAAGCAGACCGGCCGTGGGAGTGACATTGAAATCAGGGCGCCTGGAATGGCTACGATCGATGCATTTCAGCGCTAGGCGACAGGCAGCACTGAGGCTAGATTTGGAAAACTACCGCCTTCGTCGGCGCTTCTGCTTGGCCGGCAATGGCCTTGCTCAAGGCGATTTCGGCGGAAAGAAGCGCGTACTGCTGGCGCTGGATATTGATCCAGCGCACCAGGACCTTGAAGTACCACGAGTTCATCGATTGGCCCACGCCACCTTCCCGGCATACATCCTCCAAGCCAGTACGGACTTTTTCTCGTACTGCATCAGGAAACCGCACGACGAACTTGGAGTCGCGCTCAGCTCGGCCACCTTGGAAGTCTGGAACTTGGGCGAGTACCGTTTCCGAGACCTCGGGGCCTAGGCTTTTCTTGAGGCTTTCATTGATCGCCGTACTGCGCTCGAAAGCGCCCAGCCCTTCCACGATCGCTGCAGCTATTTCAGAGTTGCGTGAGCGCCCTTGTAGGAGAGCGAGGCCTGCCAGCTCAGAGAACAGTTGCTCGTTCCCTCGGATTACAAACTTGTCGGCCGTTCGCGAATCAACTTTTTTCGGCAGGACCGGTCCGCGCTTGATAATCCCGAGATGGCGATTCAGGGCCGCCATTGCAATGCTAGAAAGTTCTGTAGCCATGGGTGTTCCAGATTTCGAGTTTTACTTAGTATCTGTTCTGTTTATCGGAACAGTCAAGCACTGAGTAACCTCTTCTGGCTTGATGAGAACGCCCCAGCTTTGAATGGAAAAAACAGCGTTCTCCTTGGAGATGGTGACCCCCAGGCCTTCTTGAATGTCATGCACGTACTTGTCGATATTGCCTTTGCTCAGGCCTGTCAGGTTCGCAATCTTGACGACGGTCGGGTTCTTAATTTGCTTGATCGCCGCAAGGACAACCCACAGTCGGCCCGTGTGTCCTTTTGGGTATTGCGGCACGCCGTGCTCGTTCGTGGGGAGGCTCAGAGTGGTCACCATAATTCGGAGTGGCTGCGCAGTCGGCAGGCCAAATCTTGATTTGGGCCAATATTAGTTCCATTCATCAGAACAAGCAACGGCCCGGCGCGCGGGTCGCGTGATCTTGAAGATTAAAAACTGTTTCTGAGATTAAAAACTGTCGCAGCGAGAAGTGGTCACCTCTGCTTGCACGACGGCAAGGCCCAAGCACACAGGGATAGCAGGGTGAGCTGCGACAGTTTTTACTCTGCACGCCAAGTGGTGCTGGCGGTGACTGGCAGGATTGGGACAGTTTTGTATTTTATGCATTGCCGACTGGAGGTACCAGAAAGCCGGCCAGCGCAGCGAAGGTTTTGGGCCTCCGAGACCAGCGTGTCGGCTCCTGAATGAATGCGCCCCCTGACTGACGAAGGCTTCAGCCGGTGGCTGCGACATCCTGTGGCAATTAATGCGACTGTCTTAGGTTTTGCTGGCAATAGCTGCGACTGCCTAAGGTTTACTGATCAAGTGGCATTCCTTAATCCCTTGCGGCAGACCCCGCCAGCCTATTAGGCTCAGGCCCCGCAATCTGCGTGCGGCGATCAAGTGGTCATCACAAAAATATCAGCTGGATTTAGGGATTCTGGGGTATGAGGCGGCAAAAAGCAGATCCGCGCGATGCGCATATGGCTCGCTACGAGCAGTTTGCCTGGCAGGATGCACTGGCGTTGGCAGCTTGGCTGAAGCAGTCCTTCGACTTGGTGCAGGTAAAAGAGACCTTCGATGCCCTTACAGTTGAGGAACTTCACACGTTCGAAACGGAATCCGAAGGGTTCATCCGGGAGCTGTTAGCCAAACCTGTAAGTCAACGCCCAGCTTACTTGCGCAAGGTCGGCAAGAACGTCAGTGAAATGACCCAGGCGATTCTGATTGTCCTCGCGATCATAGCCCAGGTCCGAGTTATGGAGGTGATCGAGATCCGTGACCGCTTCCGCTACTCGCTGTATCCAGGCGGCGCCAACCGGGCCACCTGCGCCAGCATCTACGCATTCAACAACGAGATGAGGGATGTCACCTTCATGAATTGGCCGACGCGGGTGTTCGATGCGCTCGCTGAGCAGGACGCCGAGCAACAGGATTTTTTGGCGAGGCATAGAGAGATCTTCGAGCAGTGGGAGGCTGCCGACCGTCCGCGCCCCACTGAGGCAGACTGATCTCATACCTCAGGGGCTTCGACTGCGCGTCCAGTCCCCAGCTGGGGGCAGCATCCCTCCAGGGACAGTTGAACACCACACCACCCGACACTGTGATTAAATACAGTTAGCACCCTGCCATCACCAAATGATTTGGAGATTGACCAGTTGTTGACTGAAGAACCGGAGCTCATTTCAAGCTACGACGATCTGCGGGCCAGGCCGGATTTCGAGGAGGCTTTAGCATTCTTCCCTCATGCCCAGCGCCGTTTCGGAGCAGTCCTGGCCCCCTACCGCTTCCAGGATCGAGTCAGTTGCGGGATTGCCAGCTGCCGCCAACCGCACCTCACTGGGTATCTGATTTCTACCAGCGACGGGAAAGAAACCGCGATCGGCAGTGACTGCGGCAGGACTCACTTCGGGGTCTCGTTCAACCGAGAACGAAAGCGCATTGACGCGCTCATCGATCGGCGCCGACGGATCGACACCATCACGACGATGATTGAAGGCCTTGGCGCAATGATGCCCCTCATCGAGCAGCTGGACCGTGACTACCATACCTTGGTCCAGCTGAAGCAACGCCTCATGGGCGCTGTCGGCACCGTGACCTACCAGCGCCTCAAAGGCAGAGCGGAGCGCGGTTATGCGGCCATCGAAAAGGAAGTGCCCATGACCGAGCGTGAAGCAGAGGCATTTTTCGCGACGAGCAATCGCAGCCCAGATGACGGCCTTGGATGGCCCACTAACACCGTGGTACTCGGCAGGATTGATGGCCTCGACTTCTTCAAGGGCGACACGAAAACCTTGATGATCAGCAACCTGATCACTCCCATACGCAACCTGGCCAAGACCTCGCCGGCGGACGTGCTTATGATGAAGCCGCGGGCATTGGGCGCGACCGCCAAGTGGGTTGGCCAGGTTCCAACCCACTTGGCCAGAGCACAGGCAGTTGTGGCAGCGGGGCGTGCGTTTTTCAGCGCATCAAACCTCCAACATCTGACGAGACTCGGCGCCAGCGCGGCGCCGCTACAACTCATGATCGAAACGCTCTGACCTGATTGGCGCAGGACCTGGCCAGTCCGCGCCCTCCCCATGCATCTCGCCCATTCACTCATACCCCAACGTGCGGCATCGCGTGGGTGCTTGTATGATGAAGGCATAACGAGAGGTCGCCAGGCGTTACCTGGTGACCTACCGATCAGAATATGCGGGGGAAGTGAATGGCCAGGGCGAAGAAGGGAGCGAACGCATTAAGCAGCTCGAGCACCGAGGCGACCACTCAGCTGCGCTTGTTTGAGCTCCTGGACGCATCCGACTCCGACTACAGCAACACGGTCGAGCTCTATGACGCGCTACCAAAGTACGTCTGGTCGATCTCCGAGCAGGAGATAAGCAAAAATCGCGTGATCAACAGGGCATTCAAGTCACGAGGGGTCACGTACGCGCTCAAGATCAAGCCTGCGGTTGTGGAGCGCAAAAAGGGCGACGAGGTTGAAAGCGTCATGCTCTACCCAGGGCCGCGCGAAGAGATCATCGAAGAGGTGCTCCGCAAACTGGCAGTTCAAGGGAACCTTGGAGTCGCCGAAAATGGCGATGTCAACTCCCCCGTCGGCGTTTACTTCACGGTCAACCAGTTGCGCAAGGAGTTGGCCAGGACAAACCACACCTACAGTGCACGGGAGGTGCTTGAGGCCCTTGATGTCATGAGCTCTTCGCTACTTGAGGTTTCCACCGGAAGAGGCTCGGACAAAGACGCATACCGTGGCAACCTCCTTTCTTCGCTGGCGCTACGGACCCGCAAGGATTACCTGGAAGACGGTTCAGCCAAATGCTTTGCCACATTCCACCCGCTTGTTCAGCATGCGATACGCACTCAACAGTTCCGCATGTACGACTACAGCACGTCGATGAAGATTCGCTCAGACCTCGGCCGGTACATGTTCAAGCGGATGTCCCACTACTGGGTCCAGGCATCTCCAGATCACCCATATCAGTTCAAGCTGATCTCGTTCTTGGAGAGCAGCCCGCGCGGTCTATCCCCGCAGATGAAGGACAACATGCGAGCGATACGGCAAGCGTTGACAGCCCTCGCGGAGCAGGATGTCATCTTGCCCACATGGACTGAGACCATGATCAAGAACCCTCAAGATCGCCGGAAGACCGACGATGTCGCCTACGAGGTGTTTCCTACCGAGGCCTTCCGCAAGCAAACCATGCGAGCGAACAGGAAGCAGAACATCGTGAATGGCCGTGTGTCGATCAGCGACGCACGTCAAGCAATCAACGATCAGTCCGACAAGCCACAGGATGAAGATGTTGAGCACGTGGACGATGCGGGCAACATCTTCGTAGACGACGACCACCAGCCAGATTATTGAGCGCTTCAAACCTTCATCTTCGTGCTTAGCGAGACATCAAATCCGCTAACGGCCGGCCGCTCTTGACGGAGCCTGGCTCAGATGAATTTGGGCGCCCCAAACCTCCTACCTGAGCCCCCTTCCCTGCTGGCGCCCCAAGCCAACAAACCGCCACTCCCTTTAACCAAGGATTCAGGGTTCGGCTCTCAGAACCTCCAACCCTATGGGTCTGCTCCCATAGCAGTAGAGCGCAGCAAACCTACATCACCTTTGCACGGGTAGAGCAGCGATAGCCCAGGAATACCCGATTCAGCGGAACAAACCTACAACCCTACACGGCTGGTACTTGCCGCCGGCACAAGTTCGGCGCATTCATCCTCCAACATGAGCTATTGGGCCCTGCATATCGGGCGCAGCATTCCTTCAACATTGGCAGACATCCAGCTGAATTAGCGATGCAGATAAGGTCGTGTTGAGATCCTGTGGCTAACCCTGTGAATAACAACGTTTTTGTTGTAGGTCTGCTGCGCCCATTCCACCCCCCTGTTGGAGGATTGCTGCGCCGTATGCGAGATCACAGGGTGGCCTGTTGGAGGTTCAGCGCTCCCTACCTCACCAGGTTGGAGGATGAATGCGCCACACCCACAATTCAGGAATTCCTTCTTGTGTCAGGGTTGTAGGTCTGGCGCGCCGAACCGCTGCAGGAAGGCCTGACCCACCCTGTTTCTGAGGCGTTTTGTGGATAACTCTGTGGTCAAAATCCGGCGCATTTTTCGGGTTGGAGGTCCGCTGCGCTCTAGGTTGTAGGTCTGTACCGCTCTATGATGTGGGTGTGCTGCGCCCATTTTTTCCATCGTAGCTCGTCACTACGGGGCCCCGAAGCGCATTGAGCTCCGCCTAACCGCTTTTATCCCGCTCTTAGCCTTTTAATCAAAAATCAACAGCTGCTCCGCAACCTGTAGCTTTGCACTCGGTAAATGAGCGGCTGCCTATTCGGCAGGTGTTCCAACCGTCTGCGCAGTCCAACTGCTTGACTTGTTCTGTTAAACAGAACCACAATGACGCCGTCGGCGCATGCGTCATTATCAACTGGGCTAGGTAAATGATCAGCTCTCACACTCAGCAATCCCTTCCTGCAGCTGAACTCTCTCAGCGTGGGAGTCTCACCCACAGTGGCGGTGACGATTACAAGTTCGAGGTGCCGGCGAATCCTGTCGCAGGCACAGGTCCGGTGACCTCCTGGTGGACCGCCGAGGCTGATGATCACGACTTCCTTCAGTCCTTGATCACCCCACCGATCAATGTTTGGGTAGAGTTGACCTATGCCGGAAAACGCTGGGCCTTCGATGCCGATCAGCTGGCCGAGTGGGACGAAGAGGATCAAGAATTCCAATTCTGTATGTACCATAAGCTCGCTGAGCCTAGCTGTGAATCAATCATCCAGCTAATCCAGCTGCTCTGACAGCCTCCGGCCTGGCCTGCAAAGCCCAGCGAACAGCTGGGATGTGCCAGTAGACGCAGTGCAAATTCGGCATCCACCCACAACAGGACAGGAAAATGAGCTGGAGCATTGACGCGACACTACCGGAGGGTTGGACCTCTGAGAAGGACCGCACTTACGGCACCATCATCACAGCAGTGAAAGAAGGTCGCCAGCAAGGATCGGTGACCATTTGTGAGGAAAAGCGCTCATTTTGCCTGGGCATCGCGCCACCCCGCACGCGCGGCGACCACAAAGGCCGTGGTTGGAAAGCGGCGCTGTACGGCGATGCAGTCAAAGCTCTGCAAGAGGCGCTCAAGTAGCGCCGAGCATCTCCCCGCTCTGGCAGCAATGATTGCTGCCAGGCCATCGAATAGAGGAATGGACGATTATGAGAGGCAAGAGGGTGAAAGCGCTTCGCCGTGCCAGTAGGTCAAAAAAGCTGTTATCCAATGACCAAGCAGTACGACTCCACTCCAAAGGGTGGGTGGGAAAAGGTATGGTCACGATGCTATATGTCGACGAGTTGACCAAGCCTTCTGGCACCTGGCGTGAGTACTGGAGCAAACGCCTGCAGCGGATATCACAGGCAAACCGCCTTCCGCGCGGCTTCAAACAGCCCAAACCGCTGTTCTGCATCGACTGAAATGCAGCCATGCTGCAAGCGGCGCTACGGGGCTCTTTCCATAGTACCCCTTCCAATGAGGCCCCTATGCGGCTCAATGTCGAAAAACTGACCCCGTTACTTGCTGCTGAATGGGCGGCTAACAGTGCATGGAACGCTGCTGCAGACGCTCAGGTGGCTGCGCACGGGTACTCGGGCTGGGAGCAAGCCCCTTCAGTGCAAGCAGCGCAACAAGTGTGGATGCGCGCAGCAGCAAACCTAGCTGCGGAGGTCCGCTCTCAGGTTGAGAAAGCTGAACCGAATGCGAAGACTAAGATCCGCGGTCGTACCAGCACTTGAGCAACGCCATGTGCGGCAACCTCCTCGATCTCTACTTGTAGGGCTGACAGAACGCTGAGTACCGCACTGTTGAGGTCGTGGCAATCGGAACGACGCGGTACCGCTTGACTGTCCAGGGCTAAACGTCGCCCACGAAAAAGCCCGCGTTTAGACGCGGGCTTTTGTGGAAGGATGCACTGGCTTTGCTGCTGATTCCACGCAAATCGATCTCTGGGATCTCAAGGGGGGCATAATGGCCGTCCTTCGCGGCACAGGTCAAAAAGTACTGCCTGAAACCACCCTTGTCAACCATCAGCGTGAACCGTTCCTGACGCTGGCCGACATGAAACCCTCGCAGTGAACCCCTCCAGCCGGCAAGCCCGAGAGTTCGATCAAAAATTTGCTGGCATTTTGAAATTACGCCTTGAGTGTTCTGTTTATCAGAACTATGATTCGAATCAGGCGCTCGGAACCTCCAACCTCCCTCCGGCGCGCAGCCTGCAGTGAGCAGGCCACCTAGGTGCGTGTGTGCACCGCAATTGCCTTGAAAGGACTGCCACATGAAGAAGATCGGAAAAGCTGTCGCGGTAATCGTCGCTGTTGCTGGCCTGGCCGCATTGGGAGGCTGCAGCGCCATCACTGAACTGGAGGCGCGCGCTGTAGCTGACCGGGCCGCCAACCCTGCCAAATACCTGGAAGATCCAGACATCAAGCGCGCCCAGATGACCCAGAACGAGGGCGGCGCGGCGTATCCTGAGTTCTGCACCTTCGGCTGCCCAAAAGAACCGATGGACCTGACCCGCAACCACTGATCCTGGGCTGGGCCCTCCGTGCAAGCAGAGGGCCTGCTTCGCTCTATACTCCGGCCGATCGCTATCTCCCTCCTTGCAAGACGCCCGCCGCACAGTGCGATATCCTTTGCTTCCACTCATGCGATAAGGATCATTGCCGTGCCCTCTACGCCCCCCACAACGCTGCCATACGACGGCCCCGCCGATATCGACCTCACCCATGGCCAAGCACCTGGCCTCGGCAGAAAATCGCGCACTGAGGCTGTGAAGGTGTCTGCGTACGTCGCAACGTCCTCGATCCACAAAGTAGTTTTCGAAGTCGGCCGCGGCCTCGGCGTCGACCTTCTCCTGGTGCCTGACGTGGCTTACGCGCAAGTTACCCTCCCTTGCGGCCGCACCCTCGCTGGCACCGTCAGTGAAATTTCGCCATCAGGTGATTCGTTCGAAATCGACACCTCCCATCAGTCAGCATCGAGCAGTGCCGATTGACTCGAGACCGAACGACACAGGCGGAAGCACTACACGCGTTTCAGCTTGGCCGGCAAGTGCAGTCTGGCGTGATCCGCTTCACTGAGGCCCAACGCCAGCTGTGCGCACAGGGGATGACCCAGCGTACAGCCAATGCTTACCTCGAGGCGTATAGGTGCGCCTCCACCGGCACCGCCTGGAAATCCACGATCGGTGTAGAGGCTGTGCGTTCGCTGCTCGAGGAAGCATCGGCAGCCGGCCCAAATCAGCTGCTCACCTGCCTCCAGGCTCTGCGAGCTCATGTCACCTACCGGCTGGGCCGCTCCAACCAGCCTTCGCGTGGACTGCGCGACCTGGACGAGGAATTCAAGCGCGTGCTCGGGGCCCAATCTGCTGTCGGCAGCACCAGCGACATGGAGCTGGCTCGCCAAGTGGATGAGTCCCTGGCTATGTCGGACGACAAGCGCAGGGCGCGCCTGGCTCACGCGGATAAGTCGCCCCGCGTCGCCACCTACATCGTCCGGCAGTTCATTCGCAACCCCGACGTGATCGCCGAGGTTCTGCTGCGTGCGCAGGGGCACTGTGAAGCGTGCCTGCTGCAGGCGCCTTTCCGCCGGCGTGCGGACAACACCCCCTACCTGGAAGTCCATCATCGCATCCCGCTAGCCGATGGCGGCGACGACACGGTCGAAAACGCGATCGCACTCTGCCCAAACTGCCACCGGCAAGCTCACTTCGGCTGATCGCGTCGGCCCTATCCCTTCCGCAGTCGCGCGCTCCATCCAGTGAGTGGCCCGTGATTCCGCCTTTCGTCGCGCCAGCGCCAACACCTCTCCGTACGAGTTTGATTCCGCTCGCCGCAAGCATCATGCAATGATATTGTACGTTGCATAGCGTTCTGGAATTTTGGACATGTTGCTCTCTTCAAAGAACTACGTTGCGCTCAATTCTCGCCACTCTCGGCTTAAGCGGTTGCTGATCTGCTTGGCATTGAGCCCAATTATTGTGTCCGTCACATATGGGGCAATCATCTTCGCTATATGGGTTCTACTCGAACTCGAGAGGCTCGCCGGCGGCCCAGGCAATCTACTCCCCTACTCCACTTCCGGGTGTGTAGCGGTAGTTACTTGGCTGCTCTGGAGCCGGCGCGAGCAGAGAGCGGCTTACGCCTTGTATCTCCAGTCGCAGAGCGACGATGACCTTAGAGCTCTCGCCACTTCATCGGTGCACAGCCTGTCCGACAAGAAGGCTGCAGGAATGATTCTTCAAACTCGTCGAGTTCAATAATCTCTAGACAAGGATGTGTCTTGTGAATAGTGACAAGCTCAGCAATGAAACTAACCAAAGTTTCTCAATGTGGATTTCTCGCGGCTTCACGCTGCATACAACGAGCAGCGGGAATCACTACCTTCTGATGGAGTTTGCCGAGTCGGTATTCATGGTCCGCGATGCTGTGTCCACCTCTCAGGTACCAAGCTGCACTGGGAAATTCAAAGTCCATGCTCGAAGCCGCGACCTATGCCAGATGGTCGGTGAGCCACGTGAGGTATCAGGAGTGGATGCGCTCAAGGCGTTGATAGA
Source organism: Pseudomonas sp. EMN2 (assembly GCF_009650555.1). Lineage (NCBI taxonomy): Bacteria > Pseudomonadati > Pseudomonadota > Gammaproteobacteria > Pseudomonadales > Pseudomonadaceae > Pseudomonas > Pseudomonas sp. EMN2. Next base: position 175,505 of record NZ_VZZR01000009.1, on the reverse strand, counting down.
GAGCTGGCGCAACGAGTTGTTCAGACCTGTTGCTCACGTTCATGTGCATTGCGGGCTTGCCGCGCGGCAGATTTGGGGTGGTCACATGCTGTCGAAGTAATTCGACAGCACCGCTTGATTTTTCCTTACGCAGCATGAGTGAACGGGGCAACTAACTTCACGATGCGGAGGGCGACTGCCCTATTCCGTCAACATCCTCTTTCGGCTAGGTCAGAACTGCATTGCATGTATTGAATGGCGATTAAGTGCACCCATAAAAAAACCCGGCTTGCCGAGGCTTACCGGGTTGAACGTAGTCCAGCCTGGTTAGGAGCAAGCTGGAGATTTCATTGTAGTGCCATTGATTCGGCAAAGCTAGTCCACATCAATGACATTCCAAAGAAAAAGGCGCCACTAGGCGCCTTCTTCTCGACCGCTCCCGACTTATTAGAAGAGAGCGACGGTGTAGTTCACGATGACACGGGTTTCGTCCTGGTCGCGCTGGCCGACGGCATCGGAACGCAGTGCGGCATTACGCACCTGGAAAGCTACGCCCTTGAAGAGGCCTTCCTGGATAGCGTACTGAATCGACACGTCACGCTCCCACTCGCTGCGATCGCTGCCAGGCGCGTTGATGTTGTCGCCCTTCAGATAGAGCGTGTTGAATGTGAGGCCTGGGATGCCCACCGTGGCGAAATCATAGGCGTACCCAGCAAGCCAGGTGCGCTCGCCGGCGCGCTGGAACTTGCCGATCTGCACGTCAGTGATGAGGTAACTGCTCGAGCCGTCGCCTTGGTTGAGGAACGGGAAGTCAGAAGTGCCGTTCACCCGCTGGTAGCCGGCAATGAGCGAGTGGCCGCCGAGGCCATAAGTGAACTTGGCGCTCCAGGTGCGGTTGTCGACTTCGCCGTTGTTCTGGTAGCCGGAAGCACGATAGCCGGCAAGGCGGCCTTCGGTGCTCGCGTTCTTGCCGTCGGAGTCGCTGTAGAAATAGCGCAGGTCGGTTTTCAGCGAGCCGACCGGCAGCGCCAGGGTGTGGTTAGCACCGAGGAAGTGCTGCTTGTAGAAGTCGTCCAGGTTGCCGTAGTAGTACTGGAGAGTCAGGTCTTTGTTGACTTTCCAGTCGGCGCCGCCGTAGTAGAAGGCGTTGCTGCGCTTGTTCGAAGTCGCGGTCTGCGGGTTGCCATTGGAGCCTGCGATCGTCAGCGACTCCATGTTCGTGGAGTTACGACCCTTGGCATGCTCGAGCTTGCCGCCGACGAAAGTGAAGTTGTCGATTTCGTTGGAGGTTACCTGCGCTCCTTCGAAAGTCTGCGGCAGCAGTCGACCGTCGTTGTAGGTCACGACAGGCAGCTTCGGCTGCAGGGTACCGATACGAGCTTCGGTTTTCGAGAACTTGACCTTGCCGGTCACGCCCATGGAGCTGAAGTCGTCGACAGCACGGCCGTCGCTGTCGGTCGGGAAGACCGTGCCGCCCTTCGATACGCTCTCAGGGTTGTAGTGGGTACCTTTGCCCGAGTCGAGGCGGATGGCGGTCATGCCCAGAACGTCGACACCAAAGCCAACGGTGCCCTGGGTGAAGCCGGACTGGAAGTTCAGGACAGCAGCCTGGCCCCACTCTTCCTGCTTGCTTGGTTTTGCGGTGCCGTTGCGGTTGTCGGTGATGATGTAGAAGTTGCGAAGGCCGATCGAGGCTTTGCTGTCTTCCACGAAACCGGCTGCCTGGGCGCCGAGCGACAGGGTAGCCAGGGCTACGGCCACCGGCAGACTTTTGATGTACATGAAGCGAGCTCCTTGGTCTTACTTATGCGTGTTTTTATGTTTCTGTTTTTAGGTGCAGGCAAGCTAGCTGGATCTGAAAGGCTCGTCCACGAATAAAAACGCTTGTTCTTATGCTTTTTTTGCTGCGATGCCTGCAGGCCGCAGACTACCGCAAAAACGTAAACGATGTAAATCTTAAATTGACAGCATTTACGCGCTTCCTTACCATGAACCCTTACCAGTAGCTGCGCGAACGCCCTTGAACAGGGCCACGATCAGTTGATGGCCGCAAGCTATACTTTCGTCCAATTCGCAGCCAAGCCTTTGAAAAGCCACGGCCGTTACGGATTCATCACAAAATCGCGCAAGTTTAACGTCGGGTTAATTACGTTTTTATGACAGGTAACGACCATCCTTCCAGCCACATGACCGCCGAAGAATTCGAGAAGGCGCTACCGCGGCTGTCTAATTTGTCAGGGAATGTGGTTGCTGCAGCTCGCTACGTCCTTGTTGACGGGCATGGGCCATCCAAGGCGGGCGAGTTAGTAGGAAGCATGTCTCGGCAATCCGTGAACAATGCGGTAAAGCGCGTCCGCGCCATCCTTGACGGATTCCCTGTCGACTGGGTTCGAGTCAACGAACTCATGCCCCCCGAGCTCGCCGCCGAGGTCCGCCAGCGGATCCAGGTCGCTGTCGAGGAGTTGAACAAGTAGCCAGTTGGCTGCTTGTTTTTTATCCCGCCTTGCAAGGTGTAATTATATTTTAAGAGGTGAATATGAAGCGAAGCGTGCTCGTGCTCGCGCTGTCCCTGTGTTTCAGCAGCGCTTTCGCGGCTGGTGATTTCCACGGTAAAGCCGTCCGTGTGCTGGATGGAGACACTGTGGACGTGCTCACCGCCCAGAACCAGACGGTCCGCGTTCGCCTCGCGAACATTGACGCCCCTGAAAAGAGCCAGGCGTTCGGTCAACGCTCTCGGCAGAACCTGACATCGCTGATCGCCGGCCGCATGGTGGATGTGCACGTTCAGAACCAGGACCAGTACGGTCGCAAGGTTGGGCGCGTTGTTGCGGATGGCGTTGAAGCGAATACCGAGCAGGTGCGGGCCGGCCTGGCCTGGGTGTACACCCGGTACAACCAGGATCGCCGGTTGCCAGCGATCGAGGCGCAAGCGAAGCGCGAGCAGCTCGGCCTATGGTCGGACCCGCAGCCGCTGGAGCCGTGGATGTATCGCCGGCAAAACAAGTAACTTGGCCGCCTCGCCAGGCTAGCCCAGATGAGGGTGATGACTGCGCGGAGCGAATGGCGCGGCAGATGCCGTGTGATGGGTAGCTGGTCATGTTTCCATTCAACTGCAGGTACACACCATGAAGGTCATTCAGGAATGCGCTCAATGCGGTGCCGAAGGTCATCTTTTGGATACCCCTGACGGGTACCAATGCGCAACCTGCGACGCACGGGGTCAAGCGCAAGCGCGGCAGGAGGCAAGCTGCACGCAGTGCGGGCTTCCAGAAGCCACTGAATCGGGCGTCTGTGTTGAATGCGAGACAGCCCCCTTGAGCGACGCTGAATTTGAGATCCTGGCTGCAGCTGATGCGGCGATAGCCCAGGATCTCGAAGACCAGTGGGCCAGGGATAAGGTGATCCTCGAGCAGGTGCGCCAGATGGTGCCTGTGGACGTCTTCAAGGAAATCGAAGAGTTCCTTGCCCAGGACGATTGCTCCGACTACTCGATCGTGGAGCAGCCAGTGGGCGAAGCGCAGGATGACGGCTACATCTTGGGGGACGTGTACGTCGATCAGACAATGAATGGGGGTATGGCGGGGGACAGCTACGCCGGCACGATCTGCCTGCCCCTTGGGTGCGGGAAGTACCTCAAGTACGACTACACCTGCTAATCCAATAGCTCTTGAAGAGAACAATTGCTAGTTTGTCGCTTACCCATTACGTCGTCGGAAGCCATTAAATGCACTCAATTCTGTACCTGTCGAGAACAATGCATGCCGCCTGAGTCCTTCGCTGAATGGCTTGTACGAGCAAGGTCTGCAAGCCGGCTTTCTCAATCTGAATTGGGAGCCAAAGTTGGCCTCGCCGCATCAGCGATTTCAAGGTATGAGTCGGGTGAAATGCGACCACGCGCCGCTACACTCTTGCGGATAAAGGCTGCCCTTCAGGTCGTCGATGTGCCCCCAAGTCTCCCTGGGGCCGAGTGTGAGCTCGAGGCATTAGTTGAGGAGTGGATGGCCAAACACTCGCTTGCTCCCCAGGTAGCATCGAAAATTCTGATCCTAAAGGCCGCTCGGCTACTGTAATAGCGAACTGTAAGCATGCGCCCACCTAAAGCCACACCAGAAATCATCATCCAGGCCGGCGAGAGCATTTTGCAGGACGGCGGCTCAGTCACCGCCTACGCCCTGAGGAAGAGGATTGGCTTCGGCCGCGGCGAGCGCTTGATGGAGGTTTGGCGCACCCATTCCCAAAGCGCTCAGCCAAGCGCCGGTGCCACGAGACTACCTGCTTGTGATCCGAACATAGAGACGGAGATCGAGCTGTTGAAGCAACAGCTCGCCGCGGAGAAGGCGAAGTCGGCGGAGAAACAACTGGTGCTTGACGCGGTCTCGGACCAGCTGCGTGCAGCTCAGGCCGCGTGTGCTGCTCTCGAGGAGCGTTGCAAACAGAAAGACGTGCGGATCAGCGACCTGGTGGCGCGCATTGACGAACAGCGAGGGGAGCTTCACCGGAGCTCACAGTACCGGGTGCTGATCACAGACATCGTCAACAAGCACCTTCCAGGCGTAGAGCTCCCCTCCCCCCTGAAGAGCTGATCAGTCCGTCCGGTGCTTCCATTTCTCCATCATCTGGACTGCCCGCGGATATCCTGCATCAGCTGCTCTCTGGAGGTAGTCCTTGGCAAGGTCCGGATTGTCCTTGCGGTGAATGGACGCGTAGAAGAACATGCTCTGGGGGTGGCCAGCCTCGGCAGCGAGTTTCAGCTGAGCCTTACCCTCTGGCGTGTTGTAGTACCCCTCCTTGTTCTTGATCATCCAGGCGATCGCCTCTGGCACGCCCTGGACTGCCAACTCGCTCATGCGCGGCACAAGGCTTTCCTGCTCCTGGCTGTAGCGATACCCATCGAGCAACGAGATCCCGATGTAGAGAACCACGGCCAGGAGCCCGAACCCCAGCATGATCATGAGTGGGCGGCGAGCCGCAGGGTTGATTGCGACGTCGAATTTGTGCGGCCAGGGTTGTTCAGCTTGGGACATGCTCACTTTCCTCTATCGCCAGCTCCGCTGGCATTTCGATTGGATCTTGTTGGCCGTCGACGATGCGATTGACCGGGCTTCTGCCCAACTCAAGGATCTCTCCCACCGTGACTGGAAGGCTATCAACGAAGCTGACCGTACCGGTGCCCATGAGGGGGCTGTACTCGACGGTAGCAACCTCATCACACCAGGTGAGGAACAGCTCGAAAGCCTCATCAGATGAAGCTGGAACGTGCGAGCCTCGGACCGTGAATGAGGCCCAGGGAATCCCTGCCCCAAACTCGAGGTGACCTGGCTCGTTACACGCAGCGTCCTGGGCGCCTGTGATCTCGATGGTGGTCGGCGCCAGCAGTGGGCGTGGCCGGATGATGATCACCGTTTCACGCCACCCCCTGTCTAGCTGGCCAGGACACTCACTCATCGTCGGCACCTCGCGAGGCGATCGAGTCCTTAATCGAGCGCAGCCAGCCTCCGCCGTGCTTGCGGTCCATCTGCGTCTTCACGCCCTCCACTGCTGCCAGCTCAGTTCGTGCCAAAGGGTGGTCTTGGTCGCTGGCCAGGCTCAGGTAGGCGTAGCCTTCAGCCTCATCTTCGAGATCGTGGGCTTTCAGCAGCAGCGCCAGTCCATGCTGGTACAAGCGGTCAGCACCAGCTGACTGCTGGAACGAAGGGGTTGGGTTTGATACCGCTGGTCCAGCGCCCAGTGTGGAGAGCAGCTTTACCGCAGCCTTGTCGTTCGCTTGGGCGGCGAATGACAGGGGAGCGATGGCCTCGATCTGGCGCGCCTGACGAATGTAGAACTTGCCCAGAGCGAGGGCTGCCGGCGCGTCACCGCTTTGATATGCCCGCAATAACAGAGCCTCACCCCTGCTCTCGTCATTGAGCTTGTACTGGTCGTATAGATTTGCGTACAGCATCCCGAGCTCACGCTGAGCTCGAGCACTCGTCTTGGCGCTCACCTCCATCACGGCAGCGCCGCCGGCGAGGTTTTGCTGACCGCGATCGCCGCGGACCATTTGCCATCCGAGCACACGCGTAGCTTCTGGATCATTCAAGCCTGCGGCCTGCTCGAGGTACCTTTGGGCGGCATCGAGATCGCGCGGCGCGAGCGTACCCTGGGTGTAGACCTTTGCCAGCTCGTAGTTGGCTTGCGCGCTCCCGAGATCGGCCGCAGCCACCAGCTTGGTAATACGCCCAGGTCCCTGATCCTGCAAGGCGAGATCGTAGGCACGCTGAGCTGCCCTGCTCGATTCGGCTGCAGGATCCGTTGATACTTCCTCCCAACCTGAACCGAGGGGTTCTACTGACGTAGATGGCTCAACCTGTTCGGGAGCCAAGCTCTCTGCATATTGGTCGGCTTGAGCCATGGCAGATGCGTACACGGGCTCCTGATAAGTCAGCACGACAGGTTCGTTGGAGCACCCAGTCAAAAACGCTGATCCTATGACCAGGCTCAGCACGGAACACTTCTGTTTCATTTCAACCCCGACTTCCGCTCGAAACGTCGAGCACGGCGCATTGGAATCAATGCTTGCAGCGTACAATGATTGTATACGTTGCTAGTCGAGGCGTCACAGACCTAGTAGGGGTCAGTAATGCAGATGCTCGGGACCAGGTCTGGGTAGTTCGACACCAGAGTCAGGTCAGCCGTTGTCAGACCAGCGATGTTGAAGTTTCGGGAGACCTTGTTGAAGCTGCTGATCAGCGCCTGGTGCAGAGAGCGGTAGACCTGGGCGGAATCCGTCAGCGCCACATTCTTCAGCACTGGCGCTTTAGCCTCGTGGTCATAGATAGCCAAGCGAATGGCCTGGGCGACAGCCCTGCTATCTGGGTTGATCTGCTGCACGCCGGCGACGTAGATCACCAACGCCAACGCGTCACAGCGCAACTCGACAGCGTTCCTGGTGTACTGCCGGTCATCCCGCATCGCGTCGATGATCTGAGCGCCCCCGTGGCTGACGGTACCGTCTTCAGCGCGGTAGGTGGGCAGGTTGTAGGCCCCGTAGCTGATGCGCTTCGGACGCCCCTCACCACCGTGCAACGCCGGCACCGAGCGCCCCACAAGCGCCTTGGCGCTCGAGATGAGGACGTTTACCCCGTTGACGGCCGCGACAGATCGCCCATCGGTGGCCGGTGCTGCGCCGGCACGCATGAAGCTCAGAATTTTCGGTTGTTCCATGTCGTGAATCCTCCATCAATACTCGTGGTTAGGGTCGCGGTACCCAGGTGCTTGGGCTTTTTTGGTGCCGCGGTGATATTCCTCGGCCGCGATAAGCATGGGAGCCCACTCCAAGTACCGTTCGCGGGTACGGGGATCCCTGAAGAACATCAGGTAGTCACCTAGCTGGTAGGCGCTCACGTTGAACAGCTTGTCGAAGGGAACGACGACTTTTGCTGCGATGAGCGGCATGAACTGACCGTTTCGCGATAGGCGCTCCTTGAACCAGGTGAAGGTTGCCCTCTTGCCCGAGATGCTTTCAGGTAACGCCAGGTAACCTGGCCCTGGATCACCGTAATTCGTATGAAGCTTGGGCCTGTAGGTCTGGCTGCTAGACCGGCGGTCCCTGTCAATGCGATCGCACTCTTTCTTGGTTTCGCGCTCTTGCCATGCGTGCTCTTGACCTACCAGGACCGAGGCGCTGGTGATGCTGGTATTGCAACGTTGCACGTAGGCCCTGAAATCGGGTGCTTCGCCGTGGACGAGTCCATCGCCGTCGTACACCAACTGGATCGCCTCGCGGAAACCTTCTGCTGTCCAGCTGCGCACACGAGGATGAGGCACCAGGCACTCCGAGCGGTCAAAGATGCCCTGGATGATCACTGCGACGCGGTTGAATTTTTGGACCTCATCAGAAATTGCCTCCATTGCGTCGTCGAAGTACACGCTGGAACTATCCAGGGGGTGCCACTGATGAGCATCGAAATGCTCATAGTTCCGATGGGGGTTGTCCCAGGAATTTCGCCCAGGATTTTCTGCAGCCCATTGATCGTAGGATTTTTTGCCCTGAGCACTTTTTTCGACTCGGTCGTCGTACTCACGGCGAGGCATCCTCTTATCGAAATTACGATCTCTCACGTTGACCATCATCGGCTGACTTGGATCGTAAACGCTCTTCGAGGGGAAGATGAGCTCGTCGAAGTCGATAGCCGTTTCAACCTGGTACAGACGACCACCATTGCGAATGAACAAGTAGGTGTATTTGTCCGCTTCGTTCATGTGCAGGTTCTTGAAAAGCGTACGAAGATTCCCACCCCAGTCGCGCTCCTTCACTTTGCGACGCACGCGCATGGCTACCATGCATCGGTCGTATGGAAGAATGCGGTCGCGGTTCTCGGGGAGCGCAAGCCAACCGCGGAAGGATGCCATGTCGCTGATGTCCATTCCGCCGTCGTGGTAGCGGAGCAGTGCTTCTTCATCACAGAACAGCAGACGCTGGAATACACGCAGTTTCTCGGTAGCAGCCGCCGGCTCCCCTTCAGCGAATTGAATTGCGTGCTCAGCGAGCCCGCCGTACAACTCGACGTTCAGGATGCGGCCCTCCATCAATTTTACCGCCCTGTTAGCACCGTCGCGCTGGGCCTCGAACGGAATTACCTCAGCCTGCAGCCATCGAGCCAGGTTCTCCGTATGGTCCTTCATCAGCTTCTGTAACTCGGGCAAGGTTGTGTCCTTGGCCGCTATCAGCTGCTGCTTGTAGGCGCTGAGATTGTCGACGCCCGACAGGACTGCCAGCCCAGTTCCGGAACCTTCAGGGGTGTGGCTGAGGCGGGAATTGCCTACACCCAGGCGGTGTGTCAGCTCTTCCATCTCATGCATGACAGAAGCGATGGCAGCTTGGATTTCAGCCGTACGCTGACCGATCACCTCTTTGAACTCAGGCGCTGGACGAACAAGCCGCGGTACGTCATCCATATGGATGCGTGTCTGGTAGGAGTATCGGCCTGCGAAGCTAGGGCCCTTGACCTCAACGAAGTTGGAGCCTACCCGAGTAGCGCAGGCAAGCCACTCAGGGCGAGGATCATCATTCGATGGGGTCTGAGACACCCAGTACCATTGCCCTTCGGCCGGTGCCTGGGTGGAGCTTTCGATCCGCTCGGTTTTGCCGTCGCCGGCAGGGATGATGATCTCGTTCATTTCACGCACTTCCAATTCATTTGGCCAGCGCGCCCTGTTCGTCTCAACGGCGGGGCGCCATGTACGAACAGCATAGTTCTGTTAAACAGAACTGGTCAAGGGGCTTTGAGAATTAAAACTGCCACTGAAGATTAAAAACTGTCGCAGGGGGGGAATGATCACCGCTGCTTGCTCGACGGCAAGGGTCGAGCACTCAGGGATAGCGGCGCGAGCTGCGACAGTTTTTATTCTGGAGGCCAAATGGTGCTGGCGCCGACCGGTAGGGCTGGGACAGTTTTGCGTTTTATCCAGTGCCGGCTGGAGGCACCAGAAAACCGGCCAGTGCATCGAAGGTTTTTGGTCTCAGAGACCCTAGCAGCCGTGAGTCTGGGCTGCCTGGGCAAGCTCTGCGGCCCACTCTCGATAACCAAGGCCCCTCATGAATTCTGACACTTCAAGGAGGGTGTGAGATGGGGCGAATACTGTCCGAAGATCCATAGCTCCACGGCGCTCGCCCATGGCGTCGCTAGCACTGGCGTAAGGTGCCAATTTGTGCCGCAGACTTGAATTCCCTTCCCGCTCGAGCACTTGCAGAGCCAGGTTTATCAACTCGAGCCGGACTTGTACGTTGACGATGTTAATTATCATTGCTCTGGATGGCACGCAGGAGCTGGAAAACCTTCCACCTTCTCAATTGCTTTGAGCACTCTGGCCGCATCTGGCTCTTTGAAGTCTCTCTGCGTCCGGCTAATTGATCGGCAGAATTCAATATACGCAGCTGCACGGGTCCCGGCTGCGACAACCTCGGATGGGTGCTTCTGGAAGAGGATATACATTCCAGGAGTGGCGAAGGCGAGGTACCCGATCCCAAGCAGCAAGCTCAATGCCCATTGGCGCCGAGCAAATCGCTTGGTCAGCCATGCCTGCAAAGCTACCAGAGCAATCAGCGCGATGATGATGCCGGCCGCCATGAAAGGGTGGCGAGATGCATGGCTCCAGGGAGAGAAGAGATCAATAGTCGGCATTGGATTGGGTTCCATTCAGATAATGGAGCGATGTTAGTTCTGTTAATTGGAACATGTCAATCCACCCTCCCCTTGCATGCGCGTGCATGACTAAAGCAGCTGCAGTCCTTTTTGACATGGTTTAATATCATTGCACGTTGTTTACAGGCGGTGAGAACCCTCATGTCGTTGCATGGCTATTTCATCAAAAACGTAGGTCAGAACCGAGGCCGGCCGCGTATCTGGCTCGAGAATTCGGAAGTGTCCTCTGCTGGGTTGCAGCCAGGCGATCGATACGACATCCATATGAAAGAGGGCGTGGTCACGCTGCAGGCCAATCCCGATGGCTCTCGGGTGGTCAGCTCCAAGCAGCGCGGCGATAAGGCCTACCCAATCATCGACATCAACAGCCGCGAGGTGCTGGCGTTGTTCGATGGCATGGCGGCGATCAGGCTGGTGCAGCGCGAAGGTCAAATTTACTTGCTGCCCCTGGCGAGTGAGGTCAAAAAGAAAGAGCGCCTGAACAGGCTCCGCTACAAGATCGAGAACAACATTCCGCTGACGATCGGGAGCCTTTCCCACGGTGCCGGCCTTCTATCCAAGGCCGTGCACGAGGGGTTGCAAGCTGCAGGCATCCAGACCGAGAAAGGCCTGGTCAATGAGATCAGGCCCGAGCTGCTCGAGCATGCGACAAAAGGGAGCGACTGGTCGCCACGAACGATCCCCGTAGCAGCGCCGATGCAGGAGTTCGCTTTCGATGACGCCGCTACGCGGCTGATACCAAAGCAAGACGGGCTGGAAGCCGGTCTACCTTGCTCGGGAGCTTCAGTCAGCGGGCGTGCGCGCCGCGGTACTGCAATGGCGGAAGAGCACCCGCTTGTTGGGCACCTGATCGTCGCGGCACTGATGATCATCGCGCGCGCCAACCCAGCCTTCATCCTCATGGAAAACGTGATCCCCTACTCCTCCAGCGCCAGCGCCGCAATTCTGCGAAACCAGTTGGCAGACCTGGGATACGCGACTCACGAAACCGTCCTCAAGGGTTCGGACTTCAACGCCCTGGAGCACCGTGACCGCTGGTGCATGGTGGCGGTCACCGAGGGCATGAGTTTCGACTGGAGCATGCTCCAGCTACCTGAAGCCAAGACGATGACGCTTTCTGACATCCTCGACGATATCCCTGAGGACTCGCCGCTATGGTCAGAAATGAGGGGGCTCAAGGAAAAAGAAATTCGCGACCTGGCCGAGGGCAAAGGCTTTAGGATGCAGGTCTTCACCGACTCCGACATCAAGGTGAACACGCTGACCAAGGGATATGCCAAGGTCCGTAGTACCGACCCCAAACTGGCCCACCCGACAGATCCGAACCTGCTGCGCCAGTTCACCGCCAATGAACATGCACGCATTAAGCAGTGGCCCCCTTCAGTGATCGAGGGGTTATCGAACACTGTGGCTCATGAGGTACTGGGCCAGGCCATCGTCAAAGACCCGTTTGTGGCTGCAGCAAAACTGCTTGGCCAGTTCGTGCTGGACTTTGGCCATGATCGGAAAAGCTTCACAACCCACCATCTGATTCAGGCCATTCACGACACCATTCAGGACACCGCCTCTGAAGTCGTGCGCCAGATCCGTCAACCGATAGCTGGGGTCACCTACGAAGGCCGTATCACGGCAAACGATGCTGGCGCTCTCATCCAGGATATCGGCAACGGCGTCGGCATTCTGCACAAGGCCAGCGCCTTCCCTGAAGTCGCCCTGGGCGAGGCAGTGCGAGTCCGCTATCCAAGCAAGTCTGCAGTCCCAACCGTGGTGCAGCTGGAACAACCAGCGCCAGCGGTGACCAGTTCGCTCGTTGCAGCCCAAGCCCAAGCAGCTCGCGAAGCGCAAAACCAGCAAATGAGCATGTTCCCAACCCACGAGCCAGCCCGAGAAGAGAGCCGCCCTCGGCCCTCGTTCGGCCCACGCTTCTAATTCGAGTCGAGGATGAACCAAATGCAACTCAACGAACACGAATGGCGGCAGTTCCGCGAAAGGGCCGAGGCTCTCAGCGCTCGCCTGGAGGCTGCCAACCAGAAGGTGCTCGACCATCCATCATTCAGCCGAGAGCTCAAGGATGCGGTGGTCAAGATGGCCCTTCCCTACGCGATCATCCTCTCCGAGGTTGAGCAGGGCTTGCACCCGAAGGACGCAGAGCTGATCCAGTCGAGTCTCGACAAGATTGATCAGCATTGCCACATCATCGAGCAGGATCAACTCAACGCTGCATAAGGAACCGCGGCATGAAAAGTAACGGGAAACAACTCCTGGGCCGGCTGGTAGACAACTTCCTCAGCTTCGTGAAAGACCGTCAGCCAAAAGCGTCGATTGCCGCCGCGATCGTTGCCACTCCCATCGCGGCCGCGGCTGTAGTTGCTGGCGCACAATTCATCATCGGGATCGCAAACCGTGACCCTGATGCCATTGCCACCGGGTACTTCAACCTCACCAACCCGGATACGTCGAAGTGGTTGGCTGGGCTGAAAGGACAGCTTCCAGACAGTCACGCGAACCACTTCTACCAATTGTCGACGTTGAGCGCCTTCAGCGCGGCCGCCACGGCGACGATTACCCATGTAGTGACCAAGTTCGCTACGCTACGCTCAGAGGCGCAGCATCTGGCTCGGGAGAACCACCTGCTGAAAGAACAGGTGGCGAATACCGCCTCTGGCCAGGGCTCTCTGAGTTCACAGCTCAATAAAGGTCTGCAGCGCGTTCACGAACGCCTCGAGGAGCGCGACAGCGTGAAACGCGAGGCCGTACAAGCAACCCGCGTCAGGCCTGGCCCAGGTTTGCAATAACCCAACCGCGGCCGGCGCTGCTGGCCGCTGTATCTAGGAAAGCGTTTTGTCACAACAACCCTTGAACCCAGAAATCCTACTGGCCAACAGCCAGATTCTGCTGGCGCCACTGATGTTCACCGGCGTGGTACTGCTGCTGTGGCTCGTCGCCTACGCGGTGAAGCGCCCGGTCATTTTCGCCTGGGGCTCGATCATTCACTGCGCGGTTTCCGCAACGTGCCTGGTTTACTACCTTTTTGGCGTGCTCACAGATGACCCTGTCACTGGCATGATCACCGGTCTCCTTGGGGGCCTTGGCGTTGCCTGGCTGGGAAAAACACTCCTCAAGAATTCCTTCGAAACCCCAACCTTAAAGGTCCCCAGAAATGAACAAGGCTGATATCGTCAATCAGATCCAGGAGCAAACGGCCCTGAGCCGCGAGGAATCCGGGCGGACCCTCGCTGCAATTGTCGACTGCATCATCGAGGAGCTCGCTTCGGGTAACGGCGACGTGGTGCTCACCGGCTTCGGCACCTTCACCGTAAAGCAGCGCCCTGCCCGCGTTGGCCGAAATCCCAGTACCGGCCAGCCCATCACCATCCCTGCCTCGAGATCCCCTACCTTCAAGGCTGGTGCGGTTCTTAAGCGTGCGGTCGCTGGCCGGTGAACCCCTTCGTCACCTGCTAGCACCACGACACCGCGAGCATAGAGAACCCGCCTCAGAGCGGGTTTTTCTATGCCTGCCGTTCTGCCTGTTCGGGCAGGGCAAGTGCTACTCCATGACATGCATAGCGCGAATCAACCCGCGTCAGCCACCGGCCCACCTTGCTCCACAGTAATCCTCGGATTAGATTGGTTATTCATGAAAGCAGTGGTCCGTCATCATGGAGTTCGCCATGGCAGAGCCCATAGAGGCCATCATCACGTTCAGCCGTCACGTCGTGCTGCTCGATGACTTGGAGCCCTCCCACGGCTTCCAGGAGCGCCGTGAGACCATACAACGGCTAGTAGAGGTCTAGAGGTTATGGCGCCCCTGGAACCGATCTCCTCGCTAGAGCGCCGCCAAGCCGAGATGCTGATGAAGGCCAAAAGCACCGTTCTGGAAAGCGGCGACTGGGTCACGGCGCCTGAGATCGCGAGCCTGGCCCAACTCAGTGGCCGCAATCTGTCCTCGCAGCCCAGCGAGTGGATACTGGATAAGCGCATCTTCGCCATCACCCACAACGGCACTGATTATTTCCCAATGTACGGCCTGGATGAGGCCTGCGGCTATGGACCCCTGTCTCAGCTGAAGGACGTGATGAAGGTTCTCGAATCATCCAAGGACTCTTGGCAGATGGCCTACTGGTTCATGTCCGATAACAGCTGGCTGGCCTCCAAGCGCCCGCAGGACCTGCTGCGATTTGACCCAGGCAGCGTACTTGAGGCCGCCTTGGAAGAAGTCTCGGAGATCTCGCATGGCTGATCACGCCAGGCCTGTCTACCTCACTTATGCAGGTGTGAGAAGATCTGGCCACTATGCAGCAGCGATCAGTTCCAGCTGGTCCGGCACGTCCTGCTTGCGCACGTGCTTGGTCCGCGTCACGCGCACCAGGTCCAGGCGAACCGGCGGCCTTGGCCGTGACCATCGGCACGCCCTTGCCGCGTACAGCCTCGAACCGGGCAAAGCCGCACAGGCGATGCCGGTAGTACAGACGAACACCAGCAGCGCGCAGCAGGCCAAGGCGAACTGGGGCTTAAGTCGGCCATGACGGCATACTCAATCTTGATGGTTGAGGAGGCGTTTTAATCGGGGAGAATGACCTAGTCGTCCGGCTCCTGGTGCATCGCTCGGAGACAGCCGCGCAGCCCGATTCACCGCTCGGCGAATACGAGTTTGACTAAGACCACCGCCCCTGCAATACCGGACATCAGGAAGAGCATTATCGACGCTGTGTCTACCCCGGCCAAACCCTCAGTAAAAATTGGGTTAATGGAAAAGCCGCCTGTAATAACGATCACTACCAGAGCGAGAATGCCAAAAATCCTCATTATTGCCTTTCGAGTACTCATGAAAATTCCCCTATTTAATCAGTTTGCAGCAGGTGCTTCACCCTGCTCACCAACGACAGGGCCGTCTTCTTTTTTGCCACTTGCTTCGAGGTGAGCGAACATAGCATCGCACTTCTCTTTGCCATGATTGGCCACAAAGCTGCTCATGTCCATCCGAGCCTCAATACGCTTCACCTGGTCCTGGCTTGATACCGCATCAACTAACTTGTCGAACTCGGTGATTTCAGCTTTCGTCCACATACGGGTTGCCATGATGTTCTCCCTGCTTGACCCTGGGCAGCGTAAGTCGCGCCCCTTCTACGTCTTCGACCCAGCGCGAGGGCTGGGCTTTGGCGGTATCGCAATCTTCCTGCCTATTGCTGAAGTTCGGTTAATCGGTGTTTACGGGCTCGACGGCTTGCCATTGCACACCGCCGCCGATCAGTCGCGCAGCCCCCTGCTTGGCGCCTAGGACACTGGCGTAGCGTCGGGGCAGCTCTAGCCATGCCGGACTGCCGTTGAGCAAGCGGCTGCAGTCTAGGGTGAACGGCAGGCCATCGACGCGGCCGTTCAGCTCGATGCGCAGTTGTTTGCAGCCCCCGGCGGCAGTGAACAGGACGCAATTGGTCGCCATAGGGGTTCTCCTAAACTTCGAGGCCAGTCAGGCCCATCCCACGAATCGTGTTCACTTCGCGAAGCGATTCCTTGTCGTACTCGTCCAGACTGCTGCAGTCGGCGCTGGCCAATCCGGCTTGCTTGAGCACATCGGCGGCTACCTGGGGTTCATCATGCAAGCGCACTACCTGGGCGGCTGCATAAAGTACGCCGTGCTCGAATTTTGTGAGTGCCATAAACTTTCCTCGGTATCAGGGGGTGGGGTTCAGGCGTTGCGGGTAACGGGCGTCGGCAGCTACACGCCGAGGCGCAGTAGCACGGCGCCCCTAGAGCTTTTCAAAAGCGACATCCAAGCGGTTGGCGGCGCCGGCGAAGGACGTAATTCGTGTAGCCATGGTATCAGTGGGCAAACCGGGCTCGATGATATGCTCAGCTTCCAAATTTCCAGTATCACTAACCGTCAAGGTCAGCGTAATTCCCGCCACAAATGCTTCCTGCCGCGCTAACTCCCTAGCAGTTTCCATTTGCGTAAGAGGGAAGTCCTCGAAGGTTAAAACAGCCGAAAGCTTCACAGCTTCGTTATCTGCGTCATAAACAAAGATTGCTGATTCTTTTCCACCGTTAAGGCGAAGCTTGATCACAAGCTCCTCGTGCTCGGAGTCCATCATCCTGAGCTCAAGCGGTTGCAGGGTTTTGCATAATTGAAGTGCCACTACCACGCTAGTGATGCCCTCTGAGCAGGGCTGTACATCAGAAACCTGAATACTCATTCGTTACTCCAATTCTGTGTCAACCGCGGTCGTAGGTTTGCGGCGATCTTTTCCTGGGTATTTGGATTGCCGCGTTGATTGGTTAAAATCAGGTATGCGAAATCCTCGTTTCAACAGAATTACCCGGTTTATCCATTATCGCCTTCGTGCTGCTTGGCAAACAAACTAATTACGAACCCACAAAATACCACGATAACAAACGCAAGACCGTCGCGCCCTATAGCAGCTAGTACCATACACAAAATTGCAATAGCTGAAGCAATAAAAGCAAGTATATATAACTGTTTAGTGCTCATTACTTCCCCTAAACTTGATCAAGCCAAATCATTGGCCAGTACATCCAAAGCAGCAAAGCTGCGACATACGCAATTGCGAGCGGAGGTCGGTATTTCACCGGAGTTTTTCGATACACCAAGTTGGCAACTGCAAATACGACGATGGCTGCCAACAGCTCCAAGGTAAATTGCGCCGGGTTCTCCAAAAAACTTGCCCACAGGCTGCGAAGGTCAACAACTGAAATCATTCTGGCTTTCCTGCGGTCCTGGGAGGTGAGAAGCACCCGCCTCTTACGGGGTTAGCCCGCGACCGAGCGGGCTTAGGGGTGGAGTTGAATATCCATCAATTGGCCGCTGTTGGGCCAGCTGCATGAAACTGCGCGGCCAGCTCAGGGTCGCGCTCCAGGGCTTGGCCCAGGATGAACGGGGTATTAGCGCGGCCTTTCTCGATCAGCTCGGCCAGCGGACGGCCCAGCAGGCGCTCAACCGTTTCGGCAGTGACACGCTTGTCGGCGATTATCTCGCCGGCCAGGTCGAGCTTGTCAGCAATCAAGTTGGCCGGATCTTCATCACCGAGAGCCGACAGGGGCAGAGCAGCCCACTGCGACTCCCACTCGGCTTGCGATTCCCAGCCGGCGCCGCCGAGGGTTACGAAACCGTTGTTCTCTTCATCGGCGAAGGTCAATGCAATGCACCACATCGGGGCTGTCTCATTCGACGTCATTGTCTCAGTCCTATTTTCGCGGACGCGAAAAAGGCGTCCTTTCACTGGCTTAGCCCGCACGGCGGCGGGCTGAGGATGCAGCAGAATTTTCTACTTGGTTTCTTCACGTTCCAGCCGATCAACTTTAGCGGCAGTGGCCTTTGAAGCCGTACGTGCCAAACGCTCACGTAGTGCCTCTGTGATGACACCCGCATCGAACAGGCCCAGCGCGTAGCCTTCGGCACGACCACCAGCGTCAACCACAGCGGCTTTGCCATCAGAGACTTCGATCAAGCCAAGCAGTGAAGTCCAACGTACTTCCTGCCGATGACTCAACTCGTTGAGCGCAAGATTCTGCCCCAGTTCTGGGGCGATTTTGAGCGCAGCCTCGCAGCGCCGATCAGCATCTGCTTCACCCGCCTGTGAGGCTCCCCCGACTTCGCTGCCATGGAGGCCTATATCTGATCCATCGGAAAATATGAGATACAGAGAACGTCTTGGATCGGCCGGATCGGATGATTTGGGATGGCTTACCGCCGCTGCAAATTCGCCATCTGGCACAGCGACAAAACCAGTCGCCTGAAAATATTCAAGAACCGACTGAGCGATTGACTGACCTTCCACCCGAGGCGGCTGTGTAGTAGCGCGATCTTGTTTCTGAAGCAAAGCTGATTTGCGTTGTGTATCGAAACTCATCGTCTTGTCTCTGCTTGGCCGGCACTAACGGTGCCCTAGTTATTACTGATTGCTGGCAGGTGCAACCCAGCGAATCACTGGGAATGACCATCCACGGGCGAGGTTTTCGTTCCAACCAACGGCATACCCATTAGCGAGTGCAACCCAAAAATAAACATTCTTGTGCTTACCCGGCCAACCTTCACCGTGCTTCGTTCCGTCGTACTCACGAACAACCTCGACATCCGCATAACGCTGAGCCCGATCATCCCTATACTCGCCACCTGAAAACTCCCTTGGCATGACCTGCTTGAGTGTCTTGGCCATGATTCTCTCCTTCATGCCTGGGCATCGCTGGGATTTTCCTTGAAGGCCCGGCGAACCTGATCTGGCGGTGACTAGTTCAAAAGCAGGCTGGTAGTGATGATGATGCTGGAGTTGTAACGCTCTACCAGATGGGCCTGTTCCTCTTTGGTGACATCCCCATCAGCATAAAGCTGGCCTTCGAAGACCTCTTGAGCCAGAGACTCATCATCAGCCAACACCAAATAGGGAGTGTCGTCATCATCACCTGGAATGCGCCCGGCGATCAGCCATGCTTTTGCGCCGGAACCGATGAAATGCTTTGCCTCAACTGCAATGTGCTGGGTCGCCATGGCCACCACCTCAGGGATTCGCTTTATGGAGGGTGTATTTTACGCTATACCATAAAAACAACAAGATAAATTTACGGTATAGAGTAAAATTTAATAAGTTGAATGACTCGCTGATTCTCTTCGTGGATCGCTTTCAGCCTCAGCGAAAACTGCCCTCTGTTGGCCCGAGTTTGCTCGCACGCTTCTTTTGGCGTCAGGCCGTCTACCAGGTGAAGGCGCAGCGCCTCGGCCACCCTCAGTCCCCGTATGTCAGTGCCCGCAAGCAACAGGTCGAATTGCTCAGCAGGGACTTTTCCCGGCGCCAGGTTATGAACGTCCATCAAATGACTTTCCTATATCAATTCATCTTTCAGCCAGGCTAAAAGCTCATCAACCCCAACCTTGCCAAGCCCTGGAACAGTTGTCTGCTGACTCTCCGAAACGAACGCTCACGCTGGCTAGAAGAGGGTCTATCGGTGATTTCGCCCAAGCCTACCGCCTTTGCGACCTGTTCACGACTTGAATAACCACTCTTCATTAGCCGATTTGCTGTTTGACTGCTCAACACGGTATGCCAATAGGCCATCGGGTTGGCGAGGTATAAGCCCTTGCGGTTCATCTGGCCAGCCCGGCTGTGGCTCACACCAAGTGCCTTGGCAAGTTGGGTGTGGTGCACCTGGTGCGACATTTCCTCGACCGATCTAAGCCGGGATCATCGCAACTTTAAGCGCTGCGGCGAAGCTCTCCAGGCCACCTACCTGTGCCCAGCGCTCAACCAGTGAATGCACCGAATGCTCACCTGCTGCTGCAACTTCAAGACCAGTCGCTTTTGCATCTTGAATTTGGACGTCGCTGAGTTTTACGCCGCTGGCTGCTTGGAAGACGGCGAGGATGCTGTCAGCTTCATTGCCGAAGCCGGCCGCAATGTTGAGGGCTCGACCTTTTCTGGGATCAAGCTCTATCAGCTCACCAGCCTTGCACAGCTGCCAAAACTCATCTTGGTGGCTCATGAAGCGCTCCTGAATGTCATGGGCGCGAAAGTCGCACCTCTCTACGTCCTCGGCCCAGCAGGAGCCGGGCTTGGGTGGTACCGCGGATTATCCATTAATGCCGCTTGGTCCAGGGTTTTCCGGCGCAGGTGTCGCAGGTAGTGGTCAACGGCTTGTCGTTGACACGCCCTTTGACGCGCTGCCGGTGACCACAAGAAAGCTCGCAGTCCCACAGCTGCGTGGACCAGGCCAATCCCTTCGGACGTACCGCGTTCACGATCTTGACCCTAGGCGGCTTCTTGGGCGTCGCTTCGCTGGTAATCATGGCGTGATTCATGGTCGTTATTTTTTCCTTCACTCTTAGGCTGCTCTAACCCATGGCCTGAATGTCCATGGTCTGTTTCCCCTGCTTGATCCTGGGGATGGAAATCGCCCAACATCTACTGCCGCTGCCCAGCAGGTGCTGGGCTTGGGCGGTTCCTCGAGTTTTCCTCAACCTTCTGGCGGTGCTGGATGGGCCGACTTAGGGCAGTTTTCGCATACCGCTGTTTTCGGTTGTGCGCGCTTGCCACCGAGCTTACGGCGCAGGTCGCCAGTCACCGCATGGCCACAACTCAACTCATACACGAACGATGCTGGCGCACCTTTCTTCGTTACACTTTTGACTTGTCTACGCATAGTGGATTTCCTTGAAGCTCCCGACGAACCGGGAAGGACTGGGTTATCGGCGAGAAACCGAGATTACCGCGTCTTCGTCCACATCGAATTTCGACAGCGCTGCACAACGAGCGTCGCCCTCGTTCGCCGCGTTAACGGTGCCCAAATAGCGGCCATCCGCGCAAGCATTCCACTCCGTCATCGTCACTGCCTCCTGGGCGCATTGCTGCTCGATCATGAGGGCTGAAAGCGCCCTCTCCTACTGCCAAAGCCCGCGACTTGGCGGGCTGGTGGTTCGGGGAGGCTGACGGCTAGTGCTTCGATGCTTCAATCCTTGCGCATGAGCGAACAAAGTGGTGCTGGTCGTTGAGCAGCGCTTGCCGAGCAGAAGTGTCACAAATGCCCCAGTGCTCATTTGCGACTTTGAAGCGCCCGAGGTAGTCGAGTTCATGCAAATCTGCGGCCTCGATCTGACCCGCCTCAGCGAGAGAGGAAACTCTTTCGGCCCGCTTGTCGTATTTTTCTTGCAGCTGCATTTTGGTGGCCATCGTTCGTTTTCCGGTTACTTGCGTAGCTTGAAGCCGGACGCGTCCAGGGCTTCCAACTCGACTGTTGGGATCCCCACTGCCAAGTTCCAGAGGGCAGCGACACGACGCGCAATTTCGGACTTGGTTGCATCATCCTGGCTGTGGTTGTACGTCGACGTGCAAAGGCCGATTTTGCCGTTTGCCACGCGCACAGCGGCGCCTTTGTAGCCAGCACTTGCAGAGGCACGCTGAGCGATTAGCTTGTCAGCGGTTTGGTTCGGGTCGATGGCGACCATGGTCGGATTTACCTCAATCAGTTCGCTAGCGTCGAAAGGTACACATGACCGGCAGCGGACACTGTGTAATGAGGTACAGGCCTAGGGCCATGCATCACCAGTTTACTTTCCACTAGCCCTAGCTTTTCCAGCGCCTGCATGTCGGCCCGACGCCCCCAAAACTCACCCCGATCAAGCTCAATGCCGCAAGCCGTTGGATGAACTGGCTTACCGTACTCAGCA
The DNA here is from genome assembly GCF_009650555.1 of Pseudomonas sp. EMN2. NCBI lineage: Bacteria > Pseudomonadati > Pseudomonadota > Gammaproteobacteria > Pseudomonadales > Pseudomonadaceae > Pseudomonas > Pseudomonas sp. EMN2. The sequence goes on along the minus strand of NZ_VZZR01000009.1, from coordinate 154,172 downwards.
AGCCTTTTAAGTTGCGCCCTTTCCGAAGTTGTGAGCATTGCTTCGTCCCCAGTTGTCTATTTCAACGAGGGTAATTTTACGCTATACCATAAAAATAACAAGAATTTTTTACTCTATAGCGTAAAATTCCAGCAGTTGGCATTGTCGGTTTGCTACGGGTCACCAACCTCAGCGGCGTCCGGTTATCCGTCAAACTCACGCTCAGTCCGGCCGGCCAGCGCTGCACCGCCACTTCGCCTCCTCCAGCAGTTGCAGCACCTCCTAGTGACACGCTGCACGGGCCCGCTGAATAAACGCAGCCAGGGTGCCGGCTGATCGTCGCGCAATTCCAGCAGTTGGCCAGCGTGCCGGCCGCCGAGTGGTTCGCCAACCTCGACAACCTGTGCCTCCATCGACCTGAGTGGAGCCGACGGGTTTCGCGCTGTCACTCGCGCCCATGTGCTGACGCTGGCCGTCCCGTAAAGTGCGACCGGCCGGCACCACCGTCCGCCGCAAACAGGCTGGCGCTGGCCAGCCTGTTTGGCCACTTGCTGCAGTCCAGAGCGCTCGCCGGTAGCAACTCGGTGCATGGCATCAAGCGGCCAAAGTTCAAGGGCAATCTACGCAAAGCCCCGTCCTGGGTAACGCGGCGCCAGCTTATAAATATTTCCGATAAAGGTGATTTTTATCTTTACAATATTTCCCTATACGGTAATATTAGTTTTGTTGAAGCGATTCGTTGAGGAACAGGAAATGCCGCTCGAGCCCCCGTACACCGTCTACCAAAAACTGCACACGCTGACCGCCAGCCTCCATATTTTCAAGTCCCGCGTAGAGTTTCTTGTGCTCGCGTTCAAGTACAGTTTGGTGCACGAAATCACCAGCTACGAACTCTGGGATCGCGGCTATGAGGGGCTGGGCGAACGCCAATTCGATAATTGCTTCGAGATGGGGGATTCGGAGGACGTCATCTCTGATTTGATCCGGAGAGCACGTAAGGAAGGCTTCATCGAAAACATTCGCATCTGGTGCGGCAACGAAAGCTTCGAGCGCTGGTGCTCCTATGCCGATCGGCAAGGCGAGCTTTTCTAGGCCGACAACGCACAGACCCGGTTCGCTGGGTCACGACCACTCCTCCTACTACCGAGAACACAGCCGTGAAACCATTCGATAATCTTGATGCCGCGAAGAAAGCCAACGTCCAAGTCAAATCGTATAGCCGAACCGATACCAATCGCGGCGTTGCGTGGTCTTGCAACGTCTACCTTGGCGGCAAGAAGCTGGGCATGGTCAGCAATGATGGCAGTGGCGGGATGACCATGGTCGACATCTCCACTGACCTGCAGAGGCAGGTCGTTGAAGCCTTGAAGGTCGCCGGCTACCAGCTGGAGTTGACCTTGGGTGACTGTTTGATTGATGAGCCTGACACAGTGGAAGGCTGGTTTGAGTTCGCCATTGGCCAGATGGGGGACGAGGTGTTTGAGTTGAAGTACTACAAGCGCCGTGCCAAGACCCACACTTTCGTCGAGAAGCTTACCGCCCCTTTCTTCGCAGAGTACAAGGCCCAAGACACGCCGGTTACACGTGCGGCGTTGCAACGGCAGCTTGGGCAAGATCTGGTGCGGTTCCTGAACGACACCATCCAGGCGTACTGATCGCCGAGGCGTTCAGCGCCGCCCCCATGCCCTGCGCACAGCAGGGCATGTCTGGAGTCGACTTCCAACAGCCAAAACGCAATGGATGACAGCATGAAGCTCAAGGAATTCCGCGAACTGACGGCCGATATGCGTCGGCTTGTAAACGACTGGCACGCGTGCGTTGATGAAAGCGAGCGCCAACTCTGGCGAGATCGCGCCTACCGTTTTTTCCCGGCATTCACGAGCGCCACCTCTCCTCGCGCCTCTTCCAGGGACTTGGAGAACCGGCTGGAAGCATACCGTGATTGTCTTGGGTTGCTGGCCATTCAACGAGCTCGTGTAGCGATTCGCGATCAAGCCGCGATGCCGCGCACTAGCAGGTACAATAAGTCTCCTGCGCGCGCCGTCCGCCTTTCTCGGGCCGCGCGAGGAGCGATGCGCCGTGGTTACTTCTAGCGTGACGGAGGCAAGCTAATTGGCACTGGTCCGCATTACTTGGCAGAACAAGCTGCAAGCGCTCAGCGACAGGAAGGTTTATGCGCTTTGTACTGTGGTCGGAACCTTAAGCATAGTGCTGGTTCTCACCACTCTGTGGATACTGGCGAACTCGGGGTTTGGGTGGCTTGCACCGCTGATCGCTACGCCGCTGGCAAGCGGCTTCGCATATACGACTCGGGAGCGGCTGCGCTACTGCAGGCCGAACTGGTGCAAACCGAAAACAGAATAGCCGCCGGCCGGCGCCAGCGGCGTGGATGTTCGAGACCCCTCAGCTAGCACGCTGTGCTTCGCCCTGCAGGGTGAAGTGCCGTACCAACTCCCATGCCGCGCAGACCAGCAATGCGCCGAGGATTACCAGGTAAACCTGAGCGGATTCAGCGTCGAAGCTCTGCAACACACTCACCAGGTAGCCAATCTCAAGAGACGAGTTCAAGAAGGCTGACAGGGTCAGGACGAAGAGAGCCGCACCGATCAGCAGGCCGGCCACGATTGAAACGGTCACACGCTTAGCCAAGCTGGCCATAGGTAGTTCCTCGATTGTCACAACAGGTTTAGTTGAAGCCCCAGCCACACCGACCCTATTCCGATCGCCAGCGCTGGGCCGAATGGATGCCGGGCACAAAGGTCTTGTCCTCTGCGCCAGAGCAGCAGTAGTTGGACACAGCAAGCTGCGCCGGCGACGACACCCACGATGGGGAGCGCCTGCAGGCCAATCCAGGCACCGCCAGCAGCGGCAAGCTTTGCATCACCCTCAGCGACGCCAGGGGCCAGTCGCAGCAGAAGATAGGCACCAGCAGCGGCCATTACGTGGTCAGCGGCCAATGCCGGCACCTGGCTGGCGCAAAGGAGCAGTCCCGCCCAGAGCAGGGGAAGGACAATGAAGTCCGGTAGTAGCATCGATTCGAAATCGATCACGGCCAACGCCAGTAGCGCGAGCACAAGCACAAGCCCCGCGGCTAGCATCACCTGATTGTCGAGCAAACCAGCTGCTGCAGTGCAGCAACTCGCCAGCAATGCGATCACGTGATCGCGCCGGCCTCCTCGCCCGATCGGCGCAAGCATTGGAGGAGGCTGAGATGGGGGGCCGACTATACCGAGGTGCGCGCGGGCGTCGACATCGCAGGCCTGCAGCATGCGAGCTGGAAGGTTTCGCGTTGCAGACGCAACCATGTACCCAAGCGGTATGCCGGCGGCGGCCCAAAGAATTTGGGAGGCTATCACTTCCACTGGATACCCTCGGCGGCTGGAGCCGAAAGCGCCTGCAGTGCTTTGTTCACCTTCTCCGCGTAGATCATCTGCTTGTCGCTGTTTGGCGAGTTGTAGGCTCCGATCGCTCGCCAGGTGTACCCGTACTGCTTGAACGAATGGGCCAAGATCCAGGCCCCCACGTAGGCAGACGTGCATGCGTCGTACAGGTTGCTGGTCGAGATACCGAAACGGCGCAGCTTGGGCAGCCACCAGTCGTTCACCTGCATCAAGCCATGATCGCCGGTGCCGTTCTTGTTGAGATTCTTCGCCGATGGGTTAAAGCCGGACTCGACCTGAGCGATGGCGCGCAGTAACTGCAAGTCAACGTGGTGGTAAGCAGCGGCATCGCGCAAGCAACCATGGACCTGGACGTTCTCACCTGCGATGGCACTTTGCGGTGCGAGCACCGCGCCCCAGATGATGCCGCAAAGCGACCAAGCCCTAAGTACTGTCGAGAGCGCTTTCATCAGAGCATCTGGCAGCCAAGGATGACCATTGCTCGAGCATTAGCCGTGGCAGGCGTGATGACCACGTGGCCAGCGACGATCGACACAGACTGAGCCACACGGATCGAGCTCGCGTTGCTGGATTGTGTCGTACCGTTGAAGCTACCACTCACAGACACGCTGCCACTCGAGCTGACATTACCAGTACCTGTAATGCCGCCATCGACTGTGCCGCTGACGTTGATGTCGGAACCAGTCATGGTCACATCAAGGTTCTGCAGTGAGGCGAACGAGAACGGGGTCATATTCGCACCAGGGCAGGTCGGTGCATTCACTGCCGCACCGTTCGCAAGGGATTGGGCCGAGGTGATCACGTGGCTGCTCATCTCGAACCAACGGCCACCCGTGCATATGGCCAGGGCCGTGTTCACTGTGGTCGCATAAGCGCCCTGGGTGTCACAGACCCCATTAGGAGACACAGCTGTGTTCATGACCAGGCCCTCGTCGGTGCTGATCTGCTTGGCGACCGAGAGCGTGTTTTTCAGGTAGATCTGGCGGGTGTCCCCCTGCCTCACGAATTGCGGGAACAGGTTGTCGTTGAGGGATGCGACCACCGCTACGGTGCCCGCGCTATTGCTTGGGATGCCCAGGTCGGTTACTGGCATGCTGAACAGAGGCCCGCGCATCGTTCCTGGGACCAAGCTATTGTTGGCGCCATAGCCATCCGTCGACTCCATGACCTTGCCGACCATGTTGATGTCGTACTGCCAACCGGCAGGAGCAGCTGGGCACGTAGCAGGGTCCACTGTGCCGGATGTGCTGGTCCGCGAGATCGGCCAGCAAGTGTATGCGTACGCTGTTACCTCGCAGTCGTCGCCTGGGCATGTGCCTGTGCGCTTTAGCGAGATGTGTACTGAACGTCCTCGAGGCGGGAAGCTCGGGAAACCGTCATCCAGAAACTTGGATGTCTTGAGGTCAGCGACCGTGATGGTGGTCTCAGTCCCTGTAAATTTTGCCCACGCAGGTGGCGCAGGAATAGAGCCGGAGGGTAGCGCGCTGGTGTCCTGGAGCATCAAGGTGTCCATGTGCTTCGACATGGCAACCACCAGCGCGCTACGGACCTTGATCAGGTACCGGCCTGTTGCTTCGGCTGCTGCATCTTCGACTGCCGCATTCTGCTTGCCAGAGTTGTAAACGGCCAAGATGCTGCTTACCGCTACTGCAACAATCAGCCCAAGCAGAGCATAGGCGCCCTGCTGTTTCTGGATGGTGCTAAACCGGCGTAACTTGTTTCGTGCGGCAGTCATGATTTACCTACGCCTTATCGCGAAGTGAAGACGAAGACGTTGTCGCTACCATCGTTGCAGCGGGTGGCCGCGGAGCTCGCGGTGTAGCCGGTGGTTACGGTGCCGTTTGTTGCCGTCACCTTGACGGCCTGGCCGTTGACGGTGATGCCTTGGAATGCGCGCTGGAGGCTGGTGGCCAGAGACGGGCATGCGGCCAGGTCGACGTTGTTGAAGGTCAGACTGAAGGTGTCGCCAGTTTGCGAGAGAACGACAGTCCCGTCGTTGCCGCCGCCCATGCCGTGGCGCACAACGGTATCGCCGGTGCCTTGACCGGCGATGGTACCGACTTCCAGCGATGTGCCACGCATGGTTTGCGCGAAGCTTGCCTGGGTCAGACCGTCATACGGCTGAGTGCCGGAGCCCGAGTTGCTCACTTTTACACGAGTGACCCAGCGCTGAATGTCGGCACTCACTGGCTCCACCTTCGCCTCGGTCAACATGCCGTCGATTTTCGGGATACCGAATGCCGCAATGATTGCGCCCAGTACAACCGATGCGATAAGCGTCAACATGGCGTTGCCGCGTTGTTTTTTAATGCCCTGAAACTTTTTCAATTCAATTCTCCTGTAAATCAAGATACAAACAGTTGTAACGCTCGTCGCATTTCATCTACCACACGTGCCTGCCAGATCATCAACCCAGTTGAAACCAGCAGCACGCTCAAAGTAATCACCCACGAGATGATCATACTTTGCACCGTGATTCTTTTTAGAACGCTTTGGCTAAGCCTGTCCTTGACTTGCTTTAACGCCTTTTCCAGACCGTTTGCCTCAATAAGGTCGGCCAAGTAATAGTCCATTGACCTCTCTAAAAATCCTGTGGAAAATATCCATGGTCCTATCTGCCCGCTTTTAACTTGGGCAATCATGCGCTGCACATGATGCCGCTTCCAGCGGGACGCTCCTTGTAACTGCATCTCAAGAGCGTCACGCAAAACAATATGGGACGAGCCGGCGCCGGAAAGCATGGTGGCCAAGAACGAAAGAAAACGAATGCTTTCGAAATCTCGGTGAATGCTCCACAGGATCCAATATTTATCCAGATGTATACGAACATGTCCGGACAAATTTGGCAGCGTCCATGCGCATGCAAGTATTGCAGCGACCATGGACAAGAGAATGGCTGGCCAGAAGCTCCCGATGAAGTCTGTATACTCCATCATCTTCGTCGCGCTTTCTGGATATTGATCCAGCGGAAGCATAGAAAATGCTGAAATTATCTGAGGTACAACGTAAAGTGGATACATCAACACATACGCAACCAAGATAATAAGCGACAAGAACGCGGATATGCACGATGCGACGATGATATCTAGCGCCTTTCGCTGTACATGGCTGCTATCGGCTAAGTCGTGCAAGGCGAGTTCGAGCGCGTTCTCTCCGCCAGCTTTCAGCAAAGCATCCATAGCTTCAACATCCTGCCGCGGCAATGTACCTGAAAACGTATGTTTCAGGCTGCCCCCACCCTGGTCGAACATCTTCGCCCAGTGGCTGGATAGTTTGCCTCTAACTGAGCTGCCATAACGATCGGCGTCGCTCATGAAAATTTCCATCAACGAGCGCTTTCCTTTAGTCCCTTTCAGCAGGTCTGCGAGGAATCGGTAATAATCTGGGCGCTTGCCGATGAACAGCAACGCATTGAGCCGTATTTCAAACGACAGGCCGCGGTGGTCCCCGCCTATACCCAGCAGATTTTTGCTCTTCTCGAGGATAGAGGACCAAGTCATTTCCGACTCGCCTTGTTCTTTTGGATCAACTCGACGGTGTCGAAGGACGAGGTTTTCATCTCGATATCGCGGACATCAAACATGCCTTGGGTTGCCTTGTACATCGCGCACTCCATCATGGACTTGTTGGTCATGTCCGGGTGATCAACCGCTGTCCTTTCCAAGTTATCGAGGTACAACTGAAGCCCCAGCGGATCCCGGTCACGGACAAATTTCAGAATTCCAAGCTGAACTGGGGGCTCAATCATTTCGACAATAGAGGTTCGGCCAGCGTAACCGTTGAGCTGTGGGATTTCCTTGTTTTGGCACTTCGAGCAACCCGACGGATTTCGAACTTTCAGCGCGTCGATATTGATGTCATAGAGACGCTCGATGCGCTTACAGTAATCGGACCAATAACCGGGGTTACGATCGCGTTGCATGAAGTCTTCCCCGCCCTCTTTGGCGAGCGTCAAAAGAGGCATGGCGCAGTGCGGGCAGATCTTTGGAGCCAAGGCTTGGTGGACGAGGAGCTTGAGCACTCCAGGCGACGACAAGAAGTCAGCGGCGATACCGATCGTGTTGGAGTAAAGACGCTCAGGGACCTGGCCAGCAGAGGGAGCATGGACTGTGCTGTATAGGTTCGTGCCTGAACTCGTCACGTCCTGGAACGTCCGGCCGGTTTCAATATCACGAATCTCGCCCAGGTACACATCATGCGGGGCTGATCGTTTCAGGGTACGTTGCTTGGCAAGGAAGGCATCTTCGTCACCACCCTGCAGCGAGCGGGCCACGGTGTTCTGGATGACGTTGGGTAGCTCCAGCTCTACTGGGTCTTCTACCGAAATGATTTTTCGATCATAGCCCAGCCTGGTGATCAACGATCCGAGGCCTTCGGTCTTACCCGAGCCTACGACACCAGAGAAAACGATCGCGCCGCCCTCGCTTCGCTGAGCGCGGTCAAACGCTTCGACCTGCGATGGAAGGTAACCCAGCGCGTTCAGGGAACGGATCGGCGTCTTACTGCCTACTTTCTGAAGACGAATAGTGACCGAGAGACCGCGATCCGCTGCCATACCGGCCCATCGGCCAATGACCTTCTGCCCGTCCACGACGGTCTCAACTCGGCACTGCGACTCCGTGTCATGTGCTAGTACCGCGCCGACACCACCATGGTTAGACTGCCACGCAACGTTCAAGATTTCTTCCAGGCGAGCCGTTTCAATGCTCCAGCGCGGCGGAGCGACATACAGTCCGTCAATGTGGAACTTGATTTGAGACTTAACGTCATCCTTTGCGACGTTCAAGTTCACGTCAGACGCGTTGTTCTGAACTCCCCAAGCAATGATCTCGCTGAAGGCCTCGTTATAAGCCGAGTCTTCACGGTCACTCGAAATTCGATTCGACCCAGACTTTCTGTTCTGCAGTGACAGCAGGAGGTTCGGGGTCACCATGTATATTTCTACCGGACCCGACTTGGTGTTCTTTTGCCTGCATGCAGCGCGAATCTTGTCCGCAGTATCGCCCCTCGCATATTCTGGCGTACTGAGAACGATGAATTGGCCAGAAGAAAGAACTGCTGCGCACACTCTTGCAGCATGTTGCTCCCCCCCAATGGAGAGGTGCATTTTGGCTATTTTAGAACTGAGCGCTCGATCCAGTTCTTCGCTAGAAGTGTAGACGGTGTGGCCGTCGGCCTCGGCTTGAATCTGGTAAATCTCATGGGAACCTTGAGCCGGTTTGCCGAGCAGCTGCTTGAAAGTAGTCATGGTGCCCTCACAGAGACGAGCCACGAAGACAGACTTCTCGAGCACCGAGTTTGCTGTCTTGCAACGATACGCAGGGAGTGTGGATTTTCACCAGTTTGAAACGGAACCCGTCACTTGCCCCCAACGGAAAAGAGCGCCCGCTCAAATAGCGATACCGAGTACCGTTGATCTCAACATCGGCCATCAACTTGTTTTCCACACCGAAGATACCTAACACGTCAATTGCCGCGGGCGGCTCCACTACCACCTGTGGCTTCCCGTCCTTCGACTCTTCTTGCTCTGCAGCCTCAGTCGCAAACACAATCTGATTTAGGACGCCCAGGCGACGCTCTTCTTCACGGTGGAGCCTTTGCTCGGTTGCCAGCGCGCGGGCGGCATCCAGCTTGAGCATTTCGCCAACTGTCTGCGGCACCGTCATGTCAGAGCCGTCCGACGGAGTTGCAGCGAATGCGGTGGATGCTGTTAAGAGCCCCAGGGCTATTGCGAAGACCAGCACATTCGACTTACTTGACATACGACTCTCCAGACAGCTCAGCAGTTAATACACTTTCGCGGATATTTGGAACCGCAAGACGCTCATCGACTGTGAATCGAATTTGCTTGATCGAAGTGTAAGACGTGACCGGCAAAGCAATTATCGAGCGCAGCGGGCCATTGAAAAAGAAGGCTTGCGATTTTGGACGCTCGATCCCATCCGGCGCGTTGTATGGATAGGGAACTTCGACCATGACTTCTTTGCCACCCATATCGCGCTGCAACACTTTTGGTGCAGGAATTTGAACCTCAACAGGTGACTGAATTTCAACTTTACGGAATGATGGAAGGTGGACTTGCACCTTGCTGATGTAGTTCACACCGAAATGAGCAGCGGTGGCTAACTTGGTTCGGTCAAGGGGTTGCCGCTTCGCTGCGACAGTCCAAGTGCCCACAGCGTTGTTCAACCCGTCCCAGGTGACGGTCCAGTTTTTTGGTGCTGCAGCTCTGAAGGAAGCGTTGGTCGCAAGTACAGTCCGGTTGTAGCGGGCGCTGCACGTCCATCCGCTGCTAGTGGCCGAGCATCCGCCCTCTATCAAGCGCCAGTGTCCGACGATCGGCGGGATGGCCTCCATCGTGGTGAGCAGGTCTAACTTTCCGGATCGGCCGTCCACTGCCGTCGTAGCCGCCCACTGATCGAGCACCCGAGCCCATTCAGCGTGAGCATCGTACGACTGGGCCGAGAACATCTGTCGAGCCTTCTGGCGCTCATAGGACTTCCAATGAGTCCATGCGCTGTCGGCGGCCATCAGAGCGACCGCTGCCACCATCAGCACCTTGATCTGGACAGGCACCTTTTGCCAAGCGGTCTTGACCGGCGCCAGTTCAGTGCGGTCATTCAACAGGCTCGTGGTATCAAAATCGCCTTCTACCTCGACACCGTTTGCGTAACGCTGGAAAAAGCTCCGAGTCAGGACCTCCGCTTCTGCAGCATCGCAGATGATGTCCGTACCAGCGATTACCACACCGTCATGCGCGGCGATCACGTACCAGAGGTCACCCTCTTCTACCTGAGTTTTTGAGATCACCGCGCCATTGGAGTGACTCAAGGCGAACGCCGCCCCAGCCGAGTAAAGCTTGCGCTTCAGCGGCTGTTTGGCCTCAGTGGTCAGGCGAAGCGTGCCCACGGCATTCGAGTGCTTTCCGGCAGATACGAAGTGGGTAGCGCGACGCTTCCTCGCGAGCTTGTAGGATTGCTTGGCCAGCTGACTACCGATGAGCGACTGCCAGTCCACTCCCCCGAATACCAGGGCGGAATCAGGACTCAGTTGGTGGATGATGATTTCGCTCATCGTTACTTCTCTCGCACCCTGGCGGTCAGCACCAGTACGGTCATCCGCTCAGTTTTGTTGGCAACGTCGGAGCCGCCCAGCAACATCGGAGCTGATCGGTCGGTGCGGCGCTCGTTGTACGTGGAGTTGTCTACGGTCTGAGCGCTGATAACGTAGGGCTGCCCACTGCGCACGATGGCGGAGCGAACCAGGACATCGCTCTCCGATTTCGGCGACTGCACATAGCTGCCGTCGGGGAACTGCTGCTTGGTGAAAACGGGCGTTGGGGTGTCGTCGTATTTGATGGCCAGGTTGATGTCGCCGTCGGAATAGGCGTTTGGCAGGACCGTGATGATCCGCCCCGATACCTCTTCTGCCTGGGTAGCGGTTACCGTTGGGCGGTTGATGTCAGAGTTCGTCGCGGTCTGCTCGAGCTTGTCGATGTACTTCTCGCGCTGTGGCCGGCCTGCTGTTGCTGGTTGGCCGTTGACCGAGCCGAAGTGGTTCACCTTCTGATCGACGACCTTGCCAACCTTGCTCAACGCCTGAAGGGCAATCGACGAGCCGGCCCACTGCCCCGAACCAACGCTTGCGCCCAAGGTCAGGGCAGCGCCCTCTTGTTCGATGATGCTGTTCAACCCATCGACGTTCACGCCATTGCCTTGGCCGCCGCTCTTGAACATCAGGTTCCAATTCGCTGCAGCGTTGGAACTCGTGGTGTTTTCCAGAGTGATCTGCTCGAGCACCATGTCCACCATGCGGCTGCGCATCGTGTTCTCCTGCCGGATGAACTCAGCGATCTGGTCCAGTACGCTCTTGGTGTCGGTCACGACCAACAGGCCGCCAGAGCCAGCAACGACTCGGCCTGACTTTGTAGTGAACTGGGTGACCCGCAGTACCAGGCTCTGCATGGTGCTTTCTTTGTTCTTTGGCAGGTCCAAGCCGGACTTAGACTTGCTGGCGAGGCCGCTAGAGCTGGTGCTGTCCATGCCACCCGTCAAATCTACGGTCATTTCCGAGGTTGCATTCATCTCGGCACCGCGGATCTCGAAGGTACGGGTTTCTGTGCGATAGAAGACGATGGCACCCAGGGTGTCGTCATACTTCCAGTACACCCCCTCACGCATGGCGATCGCATCCAGGCTTGTGGCCAGCGGCATGCTTTCACGCTTGACGCTTTCGTCGTAGTCGCGCTTGCTGGCCGGAGCCGAAGGCGCGGCCGATGTTGCCGCCGACGATGGAGTCGCTGCTGGTGCGCCAACGCCTGGCAGCGGCGAATCGAGCACGATCGGCGCCGCCGTAGGACGTGCGAACGCCATTGCAGCAGCGCCCCCACCCATCATTTGCTGGTTCTCTAGGCGCGGCATGAAGTATTCAGCCGGCAGCAGAGCATCTGGCATCACCTTCACAGGGATGCCAGTAGCTTCCTGGATACGGGAGGCCATCACCGGTAGCGATCCAGGGTCACGGAACATCAGCGTGGTGTTGACGTTCGCTCGCAGCGGACTGGGCAGCGTCACTTCCCGCGCCAGCGGGATCGCTTTGCCTGTGATATATGGGCGATTGACTTCCTGCGCGGCCCGCTTCGCGTCGAGCGTCACAGAATTCACGCTGCGTGAAATCTGGTCGCGAGTTGAGCGGCCCATGTCAGCAGAAAGGCTATCGGTCTCACGCTTGTCGGTGTAGGTCGAACAGCCAGACGCGAGGCTCACGGCGACAACGAGTGTCGCCGGAATGAATTTGAAGTTTTTCATGGAGGGTTCCGGTTCAGCGCGCGCTCATGCGATCGCACATCTCGTTGATCGGTACCACGCGCACCACGCGGTTCGAGTAGAAGCACGGCTGCAACGGAGTTGCGCTCAGCTCTGTTGTGCCGATGAGCTGCCTGGTGGCGTTTTTGAAGTCGCCACTGAAGTTGGCCTGCGCAGTGATCGGAATATCCACATTGACGGCCCAGTGCTCAGGCTCGAAGGACCACCCCGCCGCTTTCGCCCAGGACTTGAGGGCCTCACGGATAGTGCGGTCGGCTGGAGACACTTTCCAGATTGGAGTAGGTGGTGGAAGTGGCTTAGCGGGCGCTTGCGGCACACTGGCCAACAAGGGCTGCGGAGCAGCAGGAGCTGCAGATACTGCGGCAGTACCCGATGCGCCCTTCGGTACACCCGCGCCAGCTGGGTTAGTGCTACTGGGCGGCACTGGCTTGGCACCAGCGGCAAATGCAACAGCAGGGGCAGCACCTGGTGCGGCTGCAGCGGCGCCAGCAGGGGCTGGCGTCGGCACGAAGCCCTTGGCATTCACGGCCACCGGTTTGGCGCCAGCGGCAAATGCAACAGCACCAGTACCTGGTGCGGCAGCAGCGGTGCCAACGACCACAACAGGCTTAGGTGCGACAGGCTCAGGGATCACCGCCACCTGCCGAGCGCGGCTAGCAGCACTGGGGCGGCCTTTGCTCATGACGACAGTCTTATCGAACCCGTCGACATGAAAGTGCAATGCGTAGCGGTCACCGATCTGCCGCAGGACTTCGGTCCAGGCGCGACCACCGCTGAAACTGATGTGATCAGGTACTGCTTTCTCCTCGAGCGTCTTGTCTCGATAGAACTGCCAACCTGGCGGGAGAATCATGGCCATGGCGTCAGCGAATGGGAGCGAGTCGCCAAAACCTGGGATCTCGGTGCGCTCAACGTCACCGCGCTGACTCAGCGGTGAGTAGGCCAGATCCACCATCAAGACCGCGTCCTTGTAGCGCGCCTGTTTTGGCTCCATCCCGCCGGTTGAAGGCTTGAAGCTCGCGCGCCCTTCGGCTTGGTATGGCTGGAACTTGCCCATCTCGCCCTTTTCGGTGCCCATTATTGCGCCGTGGTCGAGGTAGAAATCACCGTACGCTGTCGATGACACTGCAGCCGCAACGACGGCGGCGAGAATGCTCCGCCTCACTTGCAGGCCCCTTTACCAGTTTCAATGACATTTCGGTTCATTCCAGCTCCAACCTCTCACATGATTTTCTGCGTCGGCACCAGCCGTGGTCCGGTAGCAGCCAAATAAATTGTTCGATCTCGATCATCACGCCGACTTCGGCCAGCAAAACTGCTCGTTAAGGCGCAATTACGCGGCTAGATTCGCCGTTTTCGTCACGTCTTGGCGCTATCGGGAGTAGATCGAAGCCACCCGCGCAGGCATAATTTAACGCGATATAATTGCACTGTACATAGTTAACGTGTTCTCGGCTTAGTAATGCAGCACCTCATAAAGCGCTCAACCCAGGGCATGCAGAACAATATCGCCCGACCATTTGGTGATCAGCCGACCCTGTCGAACGATCAGGGGAAAAACAATTTGAGAAGCGCGGCTATCCGCCAAAGGGAAGTCATGACCACACGAGAAAGCACCTTGGCCTTGTGCCTTGAGGCGAGGCGCCTGCACGACGAAGCGCAATCAATGAGGAAGGTTGAAGGATCTGAATTGGGCGACCTGCAGGAGGTTCGCATCAGCCGGATTGAGTTCCGCGCTGAGTACCTCGCCAGTCAGGCTGGCGCAGCGGCGGCGAAGTCTCGGGCGTCCAATCAAGTACCCAGCTCCATCAGCCCTATCCTCGCGCTTCAGGCCGCCTTCACAGCTGAGTACGAGCTTGAGGACCTGCATATTCGGGGGGGGTCCTGAGTGCCCCTAGTCAGAAGCGCCTGCTTGGCACCTGCATACGCCTGGGTACCACCCGACAGTTCCGATCTACACGGGGTTACGGACTTGATCCGCACACGCATGAGAAGGCAAGGATCAGCCTTAACTGCCCTTTCGCCTGAAGGCTTGAGCTGGTTGGCACAGTCCAGATCACGGCAAGCCAGTCAGATTCCCTATCACATTTGGGAAGAGCTCTGCTTTGCCGCTGGCCTTGGCGTGTTGAGTGAAATTGGGGCAAGCCCCAGATTACTCACAGCGCTAATTTAGTCGCGCCACGGGAATATATGTTGTACGTGTATATAGCTGGGTGTATACTCAACTCAGCAACCGACGACAGGAGCCCGTCATGATCAAGCACGCATTTACCGCCCCCTCCCCCTCTCTCTGTGGTCACGGCAGCATGACCTCCTTCAGTCACGGCAAGACGACGCGCACTCAGGACCGTCTCTTCGCATCGGCCACTCTTTGTGCCGAATGCGGCGCCAAGATCGTTGCGGTGGTGCCGTGTGCCGACAAGGGCTTTCACAAGATGGCCCTGCCCGCAATGCTGGGGCGACCGGCGCAAGTCAAATGGGCGAACGGGATTCGTCTCGGTTTTATCCGTCAACTCGGTCCAGTTATGGCGGAGCTGGCCAAGCAGCACGATCCGCTTTCTGTCGCAGTGCTTGCTGTGTACGAAATGCTTTTCAAAATTCAGGAGGCTCCATTCTGGATCGACAACCGGGACAGCAAGTTCTCCAGTTATTGGGCGCGTACTGAGGTCGAGTGCTTGCTCCGTGAGCGCCTGCATTCTGTGATCCTCCCTTCCGCCATGTCGGCTTTCGACTACTGGAATAGAACGGATTACGCTCCGATTCGTGCCGCCCGCGCGAACATCGAGCAGGTGCGTGAAGCCCTTGCTTGGAGCCAGCATTTACCAGCGCCAGAGCAAGATCGGCAGCCCCTCCAATCCGTCTGACCCCTCTCTGCTAAGGGCACATGGCATCCATGTCATGTGTCCGTCTAAAGGATACGAAATGGATCATTTTGTGAAACTGCTGCCCATCAGCGGTAGCTCAGTGGTTGGCAAGGGAAGCAAGCTTTACCACGTCTCCTACCAGGCCGACTTCAACGACTCTCCTACCCTCTGGACGGTCGCTGCAGACAGCTTGTTTGAGGCCTATGCCCTGGCCCTAGCCGAGCAAGACTGTGCTGTAGAGTCGCTGCTGCATGACCTGACTAATTCAACCGACGACGACGGTCTTGATGGGTATGAAATTGGTGAGGTCATGGGAGGCCCGATGAACTGCCAATGCCAGCGCATTGAGCATCGCTTTACCGTTGTGGCCATTGGGCCAAACGCACAGATCATGCCGGTGCAAGTAAATGCAGTTGACCCCCTCAGTGCTTACGCAGCTGCGGCGGCAACACACGGCGACCTAGAGTTCGTTGCGGCATTGCCAAGCTGGATTCTGGCGAGCGGTCTGGTTGAGTTCCCAGGATCGGCAGTGGTCGACGCTGGAACCGTTCTCCAGCAACCAGAGGTGTTCGGGAAAGCTTGCTGAACCTGGCTCGTGCCGCCAATCCGCCGAAAACGCACCAGTTTCCCTTTTGACCCGCCTTGTGCGGGTTTTTTTATGGCTATCGGGTATGTGTCCGATGTCCCTGGCTGTCCGCGCCAAAACCAAAGGCCTGATCGTATCGCCATTTTGTGCTGGCTCAGCAAATGTTGGTGATGCAACGTACACAGTGAGTGTACGATGTTATGTTGCGGCTTGCAGCTTCGCGGGGAGAAGTGATTAGTAGGCAGCCGTATTAACGGAGAAGAATATGTACAACGCAATTAAATTGGGCCTTGCGTTATTCATGCTTGGTTCGAGTCTGGGGGTGAACGCTGCGCCGCGTGGGGCAAACACCGCCGACATCGTTCAGGGCATCTCGGTCCCTGGGATGGTGGTCGACATCAATCCCGGTGGAGCAGGCTGCAACACGGGCGCTCACGAAGTCTGGGAGCCAAGTCAAGGCGGGTGCTCCGATATTGAATACCAGAAAACTACAGCTCGTGTCGTTTCGGTTACAGCGGGCCTCACCACAATTGAGGCGGGCTCTGGTTCGACCAGCTTTACCGCCCAGGTTGTCACGGAGAATGGCAAAGTCGCGCCACCTGGCGTACTTGTGAAGTGGCTTACATCAAACGGAAATCTGGCTGTTCCACAAGGGGTAACTGATTCAAATGGTCAAGCTCGAAATACGTTGAGCGGGGCCACCGCCGGCTCATCTACTGTCACTGCTACAGCTGCACAGGGCGGAGCAACAGCCACAGTCACTGTTAAAGTTTCAAAGCCGGTAATCAACTCCTTTACCGTGGTGGCCCATTTCAATAAAAGGCAGATCGCTAATACTATCTATATTGATGGAGTTTACGGGTATTACTGGGATACAAACGTCTTCAGCTGGTCGGCGACTAACGCTGACCGATATGTGCTACAAGATAACCAGGGAATGGTTATGTATTCTGGCTCAGGCACATCGTTTTCTGCTGGCAGTATGACCCGCTGGTGGAATATGAGGCCCCCAAGCGGGCTCTACTACCTTATTGCATACAAAGGATCTCAATCAACAACCAGAACACTGAATGCAACTGTGCTTGATAATGGTTGCAATGGATGCGGTATGTAATAAGCCTCCTATTAACTCCTCGGTGGGAGTAAAGCACCCAAGGGCTGCGCCTCGAGTGAGGCGCTAGCGGCTTGCTTAGCATGCCCGCCAGGACGGCGGCATCACATATTTAAAGGTCGATTATTTGATGAGCTTAAAAAAAACAGTGAAGACCTCAGTGCTGCTCTTTGCCCTTAGCGGCTGGGCAGGAGCAGCTGAGCTTGAGCAGAATACCGCAGAAATTTATCAAAGTATTTCTGTTCCAGGTATGACTATCGATATCAATCCAGATGGTGGCGGCTGTAACACAGCTTCGTACGAGGTTTGGACGCCGGCAGAAGGCGGATGTTCTGACATCGAATATCAGAAAACCACAGCGAAAGTAATATCGCTCACTCCTGCCAATGCATCAATCGAGAGCAGTAGCGGTGCGACCAAGCTGACCGCTGTCGTCAGGATGTCCAACGGCAAACTGGCTCCCGCCGGCGTGACGGTCAGGTGGGCTGCAGACAACGGCAACCTTACATCCCCTCAGACCTACACAAACGCTGCAGGCGAAGCGGTGAACACCCTTTCAGGGGCTAACGTTGGTCAGGCGAGGGTGACAGCCACCGCAGCGACCGGTGGGGCCACAGCAACCATCGTGGTCAAGCAATCCGCCCCAGTGATCAAAAGCTTTTCTGAACAAGGACGGGCGATCGGATACCTTTCATATTACTGGACAGCAAACACGATCTACTGGAATGCCGACGATGCGCACTATTTCGAGAATGTGTTTAATTGGAGCGCGATCAGCGCCACGCGGTATGAGCTTGTGGATCCGTGGGGCACGATAGTCTACTCAGGTACCAGCACCACAGTATCGCTATCGAACAGTCAGATCCCTGGACATTACGGATCGAATATTTATCTCAAAACCCCCCGATACGGTGGTGGTGCCTATAACTATACGCTCAGGGCTTACAATGGAACAAAAGTATCTACAGCCACAATTCCAATTTACTATCGTGGGTATGAGTGTAATGGGGGCTGTAGCACGTAGGATAACGCTTGCCCTTGCAGCGGAATGCTAGCAGCTTACTCGGCATGCCCGCCACGGCAGCTGATACCACTGATATTTCAAACCCGCATCTACGCCATTTCAATGGCACAAAAAAGCCCCGCATTTGCGGGGCTTTACTTTGCAGCTGGCGAGGGTCACTCGCCGTTCTGGTTGCTCTCGCCCCAGCCCATCGGGTCCAGCTTGTTCTCGAACTCGTGGGCGCGAGTGAAGGACTCGGTCGGGTTGGCGCGCTTGGCTTCGGCCTGGGCGTGCATGTCGGAGACGGTGGAGCAGCCGGTGGAGGCGGCCATTGCAGCGACGGTGACCAGTGCGAAGACGGCTTTGAGGGTAACGTTTTTCATGGTGAAGCTCCTGTTTTGGTTTGAGTTGCAGCTACTTGCTGCTTGAGATGAATATTAAGCCTGCACGTAAACGCCGTCAACAATTTATTTACGAGATTTACAGTTATTTTTGCAGCGCCTATATCTCATCCGCCCTCACCTACTCCGGCAGTCGAACTGGTATCTGATACTGGTAGCCATCAAAAGCAACCACCCAAGTTTGCCCAATCACCAGCTTGGCCGTTACCACGGTCTGGCCGTCGTGCCCCTCCGCCAGCAGGCCAGCTTCTGCCTGCGCCGCTATCTGGGGAAGACGGGCTTGCAGCTCATTCACGACGGCCAGGTGCCTGTCGCGCGCCATCACTGCCCTGATTGAGATACCGTTCGACGCAAACCCACCACCAAGGGAGTGCAGCACAGCACCGTCTGCCGTGGTGGTGAAGGTATTGAGGTTGGCCTTACGCAGCTGGGCACGCTGAGCGTCGCTCAGCTGGTGGGCCAGCCCGTGGACGCCTGAAACAACCAGGGGATTGGTCAGCCCTGGCCATTCGGCTCTCATGGTTTCGATGACTGAACTATCGCTCCACGCCCCATGGCCATAGATCCCGATGGCGTAGAACGTGTCCTCTGTGGGGTGGCCAAAAAGCACAGGGCCTGTGCGCTCCACAAAGTCGGCATTCCTCGCATGAGTCGCCAAGCCAAGATGCAGGTGGTACACGCCCCAGTCGAACAGCAGGGAGTCGGTAGCCGTGGGTTTCTGCGTGAGCAGGCTCAGGTGGGGCGACAGGTCGTCACCAGCTTCAATTTTGGCCTTCAGGCTTGCCCAGCCAGCGGCGTGCTCTGGGGGGCACATGAAGCTGGACGACTCGCTGACCTTGCGAGGGCGCGGCTCGATCCGCCTGAGCCCGGCGTGAAAAAACAGCGTGGGAATCTCTTTGGGATCGACATCTGCCAGGTTCATCCCCCAGGTGCTCTCCATGATCTGGCGCACTGCGGCGACCCAGTCCTGCTCGAAGTTGGCCTTCAGCTGCATTTCCATTTCCTGTGTGTTGCTGTCAGTGGTAGCGGCGGACAAAAGAAAGCCCGCACATGGCGGGCGATCAATCCAGAGAGTCGGCGCCTGATCGGCGTGATCGTGGCGGGGCCTCAGCTCAAGCTCGTTCACGGCGCCCAATGATAGGGGCTCCTGATAGATTGGAGCCAGACTGCCATCACTTCGACTGCTGTGCGCTAGCGCGCTTCATTTGTTGAACGAGTTGCGTGGGCAATCCCTTGATGACAAGAGTGCCGGCGGCTTCGTCATATTGCACCTTGTCACCCAGGAGATGCGCCTCGAAGCTGATCGACAGGCCTTCGGCGCGCCCGGTGAAGCGGCAGAATTGATTGATGACTCGCTTGTCGGCAGGGATCTCTGGCGACAGGCCGTAATCGCTGTTGCGAATGTGGTCGTAGAACGCCTGAGGGCGGTCCTCGTCGATCAGGCTGGAGAGCTCTTCCAGGGTTACTGGCTCGCCCAGCTTGGTCTGGGTGACGGCGTAGTCGACCAGTGTCTGGGTCTTCTCACGGGCCGCCTCTTCCGGCAGGTCTTCTTTTTCGACGAAGTCACTGAAGGCCTTGAGCAGGGTGCGGGTCTCGCTTGGGCCGTCGACGCCTTCTTGGCAGCCGATGAAGTCGCGGAAGTAGTCCGAGATCTTCTTGCCGTTTCTTCCCTTGATGAACGAGATGTACTGCTTAGAGGCTTCGTTGTTCTTCCACTCGGACAGGTTGATCCGTGCCGCCTGGTGCAACTGGCTGAGGTCGAGGTGGCGCGACGGCCTCACGTCCAGATCGTCGTTCACCGTTACGCCTTCACGGTGATGCAGCAGTGCAATGGCCAGGTATTCGGTCATGCCTTGCTGGTAGTGGGCGAATAGGACGTGGCCGCCGGTGGAGAGGTTGGATTCCTCGAGCAATTTTTGGAGGTGCTCGACGGCGGTGCGGCTGAAGGCGGTGAAATCCTGCTTGGCGTCCAGGTACTGTTTGAGCCAGCCGCTGAGCGGATAGGCGCCGGATTCGCCGTGGAAGAGGCCCCAGGCCTTGCCCTGTTTGGCGTTGTAGCTATCGTTGAGGTCGGCCAGCAGGTTCTCGATGGCTTCGGAGGCGGCCAGTTCGTTGTCACGAGCATGCAGCACAGCGGGGCTGCCGTCGGGCTTCTTGTCGATCAGGTGAACAATGCAATGGCGAATGGGCATAAACGAGCTCCGTGGTGCCGCTATCAAGCAGCAAGCTGAAAGGCAGAAATCGGTCTGCAGTCAAAATGGCTGGGGGGCCGCAACGTACGCCAGGATGCTGCGGCATGCCAGCGCCAGCTGAGCCTGCTGCTGCTCGCTCAATCCCTCGACGAGCTTCATCGCGGTGACATGATTGCCCTGCAGCTGGGCGACCAGCGCAGATGCTTCAGCGGCCGTTTGGGCGCCAGTGGCTGGCAAAGTATCTGTGGGCATAGTGTTCGCTCCCCGAGGCCGAGCATGGCCCTCCATGCTCTCTCACGACCTCAACCCCGCGGCGTGGGCGGGGTGCGACTGGGGCGTTGTAGGGTTCTGCCTAGAGGGCTAGTCCGTGCTGGCTTGGGGCTCACACACTTTCGCCCTCCACCCCTGCAGGCGCAGGTTCAGGTCCATCGCATCAGACCGCTCGACAGGTCGGCCATTAGCCGATCGGTACTCACCATCTCGGGGCGAGTAAAAGACGCCCGACTGCACGACAAAGGCGCGTTCAAACGCCTGCAGGCTGAGCTCAGCACGACGCTCAGCTGTGAGCTCACCGGATGAAAGCAGTTCGGCGGTCGCCTTCACAAGATCGCTCAGGCGATCGTCGCTCACATTGTGCAGCTGCAGCCAGTCATCAAGCAGCTCTGCTTGCTGCGCCAGCTTGGCCAGCAGCTGTTCGCGATCCAGCCACGGAGATGGGCATTCGCCTTCGGGGCGTTGATCGAGCGCCGAGCCCGCTTTGCAGCCCAAACAGGTATGCCAGCCGCCGTCGTTTGTGTCCACGACCTGCATGTGGTGCTTATCCGATCCGTTCACGCCTCAACTCCGTTTTTGTGGGTGCCCAGCACCTATGCTTGCGCACTGTATTACCTTGCGATAATACGGTCAAGGTTCGCCGTTCTCGTTACTCGCGTGGTAGATAGGCTTGACGAAGTATTACCATGCAATAATACAATACCCATTCGTACGCCCACATTCCCTTTTGGCTCATCAGCTCAGCACCAACCTGTCACCAAAGAGGTTTGACCAGGTGAAGACCCCAAAATCGCAGCCTTACCCTGCCACAAAAGTATTTGTGGGAGCGGTCCTGTACTCGGCATTTGCCGAGGAAGATGGCAAATCCATCAAGACCGGATTCCGTGAATGGGTTGTCCGTTCAATCCGTGCCGAGCGGCGTCCACGCCACCGCCCACTGCCACCTGGCGTGGAGCCGACCAAGTACGTCGAGTTGGTGCTGAAGAACTGTGTGACCTGGGGGAAGCTTTCGCCGAAGAAGGGGGATGCGGGATGGAAAACGTCCATTTCTGCTGACTTCCGTGAAACGTTCCGCGTGGGCCGGCCTCTCCCGCTGGGCATATACACCACCCAGCGCGCCGCCTTGGCGTGGGAGCTAGCGAATTGGCGCGACATGGTAGAGCACTACGAAGCCGACATCGCACACGCAGAAAGCGAGGAATCCAAGGCCGAGTTCGTTGCAGAGCTGGCCTTGACTCATCGTCTAATCGAAGCGCTGCAAAGGCGCTTTGGCCGAATGAAAAAACTGAGCCTGCGCACCAGACAGGAGAATACCCAGTGAGCAGATTTTATATACAAACCACCCAGGACATTGCGGATGCCGAGGCCTACTGGAAGGACAAGGAGGTAAAGGTGTTCGCAGTCGAGATCCGTAGCCGGGCAACCAATGACCGGCGGATTCAGCACACTATGTACGTGCGAGCCAAAACCAAGGAAGGTGCAGAAAACTGCGCCGAAGACAACGACTTCACTCGCATCGCTAAGCCTGTGTATCGTGCACGACTCGCCGGACCTCGAGAGTTGGAGTGCGTGCCCGCTCCAACTCAGTCCGCGTGATCGCCACCACAGTCAATTTAGCCCCTGTTCTACTAAGCCGGAAGGTAGTCATGGAAGACCACTCACTTGCTCAGGATTGCCCGAAGCCCCTCTTGCACGATTTCCAAAAGCTGCAGGCCTGGCTTGAGCCCTTGTCCGATGTCGCTCGGGTTGAGTGCGATGGCATGACGCGGCTTGTGTCTCATCTTCTGAGCTCAAATGGCATTGAGCACTTTGTCGCCAGCGGCGTCCTGGTTGATCTGCAGCGCATCGACGATCCTGCAGCCAGCTGCGGGCCGCTCTGTGGTGTAACCCATTGGTGGATCGAGCTCGGGTCAAGCTACGTTGTAGATTTTCGAGCCAGGATGTGGCTGGGGCCGGATGCCCAGCACGGCGTCTTCATACCCAGCGCGCGCTTCGAGTATCGTACTGAACGGCGAGGAATGCTCTCCCCCCTCCCTGAACCCGTCTTGGACTTGATGGCCGGCGTGAAGGTGAGCGAATGGCCCGAGTTCGATGCTGCGCGCAAGGGCCAACGTTGATGTCAGAGCACCTCCAGGCTTCTGATACCCTAAGCAGGACTGACAGCAAGGTGAAACACCATGGCCCATGACCACGACGATCTGACCAAGGCGACAGGCATTACCGCTGACGTGGTGATGGAGGCTGGCACTTATTCCAGTGCCAAAGACATGCGCAGCTTGCAGACGGGGCTTACCAGCGCCGCCCGTGAGCTACGCGCCTTCACTCAGCGCAACACGCTGCGCGGGCGCCTTGGCGAGATGCTCTCCCTCGAGCAGCGCGAGTTGCTGACCAACGCAGCGGCGCTTTTGGATTCGATCAAGTACAACGTCGAGCATGCCAAGGAGCGAAAGGAGCGCACAGAGAAAGCAACGGCCAAAAAGCGCAAGCAGTGGGAGCAAGAGGCCATGCAGCTGGTGAAAGCTCACTTTACCTTGCCGGCCGAAACGGTAGCCGAGCAATTGCGGATACTGGAATTGCACCTCGTCGCCCAGGTGGTGCTGGGGCAAACAACCTATATGGCGGACCACCTACAGCTGCGCAGAAAGATGCAAGAAGTGCCTCCACAGTGGTCCAACGTCACGGTTGCGCAATGGCGCCGCAGCGAGGTAACCAGCTTGCTGGGAGATTGCCAGTCCGCTCTTCGGTACTACCTGAGTTGGGATCTGAAAAAGTTGCCTGCCCAGCAACTGGAAGAAGTCCAGCGCAGCTTGGAAGAACGTCGCGCCGAGATTCTCGCCAAGCCCGCTTCAGTTGAAACAATTCGGATCTGGAGCGATGCGCTGAAGGGCGCGGCATTCATCTACAGCGTGATGCCTCCGATCGGCTCCTCCAATTAGGCCAATCCCGACTCAGCGCAAGCGCTACCTCATATGATCTGACCCCTTAGGGGTATCAGCAAAATCGCCCCGTTGGCTCTGGCACCTTTGCCGTCTGCCGCAGAGATGGCGAGCTTTCACTGTTCCTGTCTCACTGGGACGATCCCCGCGAAATAACCACCTCGCGTTCACAGCTCGCATACTCAAGCGCGACTGTTCCACTTCCTTCCTGAAGTCGTTCCACCCATGCGCCTGGATTTGTACTACACAGAATGTACCACGTGCATGTATCATCGCCCGCACACATCCATTCTTCCAGGCAGGAGCTCCGCGATGGCGCCGAAGAAAAAATTCGATTTTGACAGGAAGCCATTGGCGGTGATCGTCGCCGCCAATTACAAGGGCGGCGTTGGCAAGACCACCACCAGCCGAGTGTTGGTACAGGGCTTCGCGCATTTTCCCGAGTATCACCACGGCAAGCCGATCCTGTACATCGACCTCGATCCGCAGGGGAACACCAGCAAGCGCTGGAACCTGCTTGAGGTGATCGACGAAGCCGGCACCAAGTCACCTCGCCCACATCCCCAGCTGGTACTGGACGGAGAAGAGAACCCACGCACCTCGATCTGCGACCTTTGGCTGGAGTTGCTGGAAGGTGGTTCGAGTCTCGAGCCTGTCCCATACCCAAGCGACTCGGCTCAAAGGCTCGAGGACATGAATCTGATTCCGAAGGAAGAGATGCAGCCTATCGGGAATGACTTCATCCACGTCGTTCCCAACGACGAGGCTCTCCTGGTCGACATCCAAAGCCTTAAGCGTGGTTCAGAGCAGGCAAAGCAAGCAGCCGAGATTCTGCGCCAGTGGTTGCGATCACCAGAACTCGCGGAACAGTACAGCTTTGTCGTTATCGACACTCCGCCGACCAAGACTGCAATCATGGATATCGTTATCCACGCGGCGACCCACATCTACATTCCGTTCCAGCCGGAGCCACAGAGCGTGGACGGCGTGCTGTCGATGATCAGCTACTTCCAGACCAAGGTCGCCGCCCGGCGCGAATCCGAGGACCTTGATCTCAACTTCCTCGGCATGCTCCCGAACATCGTGCAGAAGAAAACACTGATCCACCAGCAGCAGCTCAACCGTATCGAAGACTCGCCAGTGCTCAGCAAGTATCTGATGAGGACCCCGCTGGATAAAGCTGTTGCGTATCCAGAGACGGATAACTGGCGTAACACGCCTGACCAAGTTTTTGCCACCAAGGGCACTACGCCCGCTATTCAGGCTACCCGGTTCGTTAAGGCCGTCGCGCAGCAGGTCATGGAAGACCGCGACTCCTGGGAGCGCTTCGCATGAGCACTCGAAAAAAAGTAATTTCCAGTTCCGCATCGACAGACGCTTTGTTGACCGGCGAAAAGCAGATCGCTACCCCCGAAACTGCGATGCAGCCCACCGCAAAGCTGAGGGCATCACAGTTCAAGACAACGCCGACCAACCCACGCTACCGGGCATTGGTCGCAGCCCGCGTGCTGCAGCCGAACCACGTCACGAAATCGGGATCGGCACGGAAGGCGAGCTCCACCCACATCAACAAACTGACACGCACGAGCGCGATCCTCTGGGCGCAGAAGGTCAAGAAGACCTGGCTTCTGTCGGATTCTGGTAAAGCCTGGCTCGCCAATGAAGTCCGCGCCGGTCACAAGCTGAACTTCGAAGATCCAGCCGACAAGGACCTGGACGCCATTTGGCGTGCATACACTCGCCGCTGGTACGAGCGGGTTGAGCGTATGCTCATGCGTTGCACCCCAGACGCGGCCGAAATCAAGCGTTTGGAGGCCCAAGGTGAGGCCACTTCTGAGCAGGTTCAGGAGTATCGAGGCAAGCTCAAGCGCATTGAAGCGCTCCTGTCACAGTGGAGTCACCTGCTGGCGCTGGCGAGCAGCATTCACAAGGATGGGCTCATTCAGCCCATTCGCGTTCGACCCTGTGGCGGCGGCTATTTCGAGATCGTCGCTGGCGAACGTCGCTACTGGGCATGCCGTCTCACTGGGATGGACAACATTCCCTATGCCGGCGCTGTAGCGAGTGACCTGGTGGCCCTCAGCCAGATGCTTCATGAAAACCTTGACCGTCTTGACGTTGATCGGGAAGGCTGGGTACTCGCGCTTCGCCGCTACATGTCCGAACTTACCGGCCAACCTTGCGGCCCCGACAATCCAGAACTCAACCTGGCAGCCTTCCAGAACGAGTTCGGCGGCCGCTCCAAGAGTTGGTGCCACCGCTGGCGCGGTGTTTGCCAGCTCCCAGATGACTCGCTCCTACTGGCTCGGATTTGCTCGGGCGAGATTTCGGGGATCCGAAACATCGACGAGCATGTTCGCGCATACCATCGCGCCCGCAAGGGCAACAAAAATCCAGAGCAGTACGAGCTACCAGATACCCCTGGAGCAGCTGGAGGCGATGAGGAGCAGAAGACCCAAGCCCAGCCACCGGCCGGTGCGCCCTCACCAAAGTCGCCGCCCTCCTCCCCTCCCGCGCCAGCCGCCAAAGCTCGGCTCCCTGGTACCGAAGGCGGTATCCGTATTTTCCAGGCACTGAAGACGATTGAGGGCGTAAGCGACCAGGCTCGCAGCGCCATCGAAACTGCCATTGCTGGCTGGCGCGGAGCTCCCGAAAAGTACCGCCGCAAGTGCATGGAAGAAGTATTTGATGCCCTGGCCGCGGCCCTAGACCCTCTGGACGAAGCAGACTGACATGCGAAAACCTGCCCCGACTGAAAAGAAGGTCGTTGCACCAACCACCTCGTACCCCCTTTGGCTTCCCAATGACCAGGTTGAAGTGATCCAGCAAGCTCAGGTGTTATCGTCTAAGGCGTGGCCGGACTGGATTTCCGACGCCATCGATCACTTCAAGAAGGAGCCTGAAGACGAAATCGAGAACCTGATCACAACTTGGGTTCGAGATCGAAAAGATAAGAAAAAGATCAACGTGCGCATTACAAAAGAGTGTCTTGCAGAAATTGATCTTTTGTGCGCGAACAACAAAGATGCCTCTAAGCAAGCGTGTTTACAACATGCTTGCTTCATTCATGCTTTGAGAACTTTCCAGTCTAAGGCTTGAAGCTGCCGCAAGCGAAACGGTGCTATAATCGCTGCAGGGCTTAGCTCCTAGTGTTACCCCTGGATGTGCCCCTGAATAAGGGGCTGCTCCTTTAAGGTCCGCCGGCGTCATCGGTGGGCACACTACGCCGTATAGGCGGGTCGCAACATCAGCCTTAGGGTTGGTAGTTTTCGACATACCTTTCTGCCGAATAGGCAGCCAGTCACCGCCGCATAAGCGGCGGTTGACTCACGCGAGCTTTTCACGGTGCTCTGCGCTTCTGCTGGATAAGCAGTTTTCCCATTGCCGGCAGGATACCGGAACGTGAGCCTACGAATGTCTGTTGAGGATGCGCTCAGCCGCAACCTGATCACCCGCGCCGACGCGGAAACCATGCAAGCTGCCACTCGGGCAGGACGAGGCCATTACCCTGGCATTGCTGCAGCCAAGAAGGTGCCAGCGTTGCCGACTGCACCAAAGGCGGAAAGAACAGAGATCTCCACCCCGGCTGCCAAAGCCTTGGCAGCTGCGGAGCGCGAGAACAATGAGATCCCCCAGCGCCTGCTTTACGAGGCCTTGTGCAAGGAACTGCCCGGAATACCAGAGTGGGAGCGTACCGGCCTAATACCTGGGCGCAGGTACCGCGCCGACATTTTTCTTGCGCCAGACATCACCGTCGAGATGGACGGATTGACCTTCCACTCCAGCCGCGACGCCTTCAAGGCCGATCGGCTGCGCTCCAATTTGTTTGTGCTCCACGGATACCGGGTTTTCCGAGCATTCACCAAGCAGTGCCTGGATCCGGAAATGCGTGCAGAGCTTGTGGGGATGATCGTCCAGGCCTACAGGTCGCCAGTGATGGCTGGGCAAAGCGTGCCGGGAGAGGTCGGCAGCTGATGGATAGCTGCCGGAGGTGAAGCCACTTATTCAGTGGAGATTGGAAACCAGCTTGGCGGGGACCGCTGGCTTCACAGGAGCGCTTGTTCAGCGATCAATTCAAAGTAGGTCACGCCCGCATATTCTGCGGCGTCTAAGCCTTAGATCCATCCTTCAGCAGAGACTAAACGGCTTACTTTTGGCTAATGGAAATCGCGTCAAGGACGTGCTGGCCATGAGCCGCAACGATCTTAGCAGTCTGCCAGCAAATGGCATAGTGCTATGATGCCGAATTGTTGGCGTCAGAAATGCGCCATCAGAACCGTGGCACCGGCACACCAAGCCCGTATGAGCTGGGCTTGTTGTCCAGGACGTCGAGGTGGGTCGGCCTGACACGGCAGATGTCGAATGGGAACCTTGCATTGGTGCTCAGCGAGACGATCATCAGGGTGTGCGTCTCAATCGTTTGAGGAGTGTATTCCTTGGGCTCTTCGCCGCGGGCGATGGCGCGCCGCTGGAGTCGCGCGATCACGGCCCCATTCCGGTTTCGGCAGGGTGTCCGGTGCCGCTTGAACATCCAGGTGATCTTCGCATCCTTGGGCACGTCAAGGACGGCAGTTATGTGCGGCGATCTCTTCTTTGGCCACGCCGCCGCCTTCAAGCGAGCTCGCAATAACTCCAACTGTTCAACGGAGCCGAACATGCGCATCACGCTGCCAAAGTAGTTGGCCGATGAGGCCCACTTCGGCCAGTCCACAACCAACTCACCACCGGCACTGTTGCGCTCATGCACCGCCAAAATCACCCGCTTGAAGTAACTGCGGGCTGAAGCGTTGTCAGGAGCGTGAAGTTCGATGTATTTGGAGAGAATCATGCGAGGTCTACTTTGTCTGGTGGTCCCAAAGGAGGGGGCTATATGGATTCTACCTTCGAAATACCAACGTGCAATATCATTATACATAGCAAATTGTGTTTTCTCGGTTAAGATTCCACCTCCGGCCAGCTGGGCCTGGACAGCCAATCCTGACGAAACGAGTACAAACGCCTCATGAATCTGTTCCCGAAACTCATTGCCTACCATCTCACGGACGCAAGTATTGACCTGAGCCAGTCGACCCTGCAGGCGGCGCTGGAGAAGAAACCTGCGCGAGATCCCTCTGATACAGAGTTGAGCACATTCGGCTTCATCACGCCTCTGCCAGTCGTTGATGGCCAGGTTTCTACCGTCCTCGCCCACAAGGTTTCGGACGTGTTGGTCATCAAGGCAGAGCAAAGCCTGCGCAAAGTACCAGCACAGGCGATCGATGCCGAACTGAATAAGCGCGTGAGCGCCCTGGAGCAGACCACCGACACAAAAGTCAGTCGGGCTGAACGCAAGGTTATGAAGGACCAAGTGGTGATGTCGCTGATCGGCCGCGTCATCCCGAAGAAGATCCAGCTCACGGCGTTCATCCTGCCGGCTGACAACCTGATCCTGGTGAGCGCCTCACGGCCGGCTGATGCAGAGAACCTGCTGAGCACTGTTCGCGAAGTCCTGGGCAGCCTGCCAGTCCGCCCCGTTACGGTCCAGCAGTCGCCTACGGCGGTCATGACCGACTGGCTCAAGAAGAAGACCTTCCCTGCCCCGTTCTTCCCACTGGGCGAAGCAAGCCTGCGCGGCGTCGAGGAAGGCAAGGCCAACCTGAGCGATGTGGACCTGACCGGCGACGAAGTTCAAATGCACCTCGCTTCTGGCCTGCTCGTACGCAGCATCCTGCTGGCCTGGTCGGACAAGATGGTGTTCCGCGTCAACGATCGCCTGCTGATCGACAAGATCCGCTTGAGCGACACCCTGATGGCTGACATCAAGCACAACGCCGGCGATGACCAGGACAAGCTGCAGACGTGGGAGGCCTCTGTCATCCTCACAGCCAAGAGCCTCAAGGAAATGCTGGACAACCTGTTCGCAGCCTTCGGCGGTACCAACGTTCCAGGCTCCATTGCTTAATCAAGCCTGCTGACCCGAGCGGCTGCCCGACAGCCGCTTTTCCCGTCGTTGCGAGGTACAAGTCGTGGCGTGTGAAACCGAGATATTCATAAGGGAAGCCGCAGAGCTAGGGTGGTCCCGAACCGAAGTATGCGAGGTGTTGATGATCAGTTGGTCAACGCTGAAGGACATGCTTGAGGTGATCGGCCCGCTCGAGTGGGTCCCTGGCAATCAATCGCTTTCGAGGAAACGCAGCGTTGAACAAAGACGCGGTGTATTCACGCCTGCTTTGAAGGCCTCCCTTCAAGTCGCAATCGCGAAGCGCCGGGAAAAGGCAAAGTATGAAGTCCTCGGCCCAAGCGGCAGCCCCCTACGGGGGAACATCAAAGAGCTCGCCCAACATTTTGGCGTGAGCGCCAGCACCGTTAGGCGCCGCATGAGCGAAGGCGGCCTTTCGATCCATGAAGCATTGGCCACCCCTCCGACTCCACGGCACTTACGCCGCAATGGCGTCGCGCGCCCCTAGGAGAACAACGTGAATCATTTTCTATCCCTTGCGCGCCTCATCAGGCGTCGCCCCAAAGCGCTACGGCCTGCGTCCATCGTGTTTGGCATCAGTGACCCGATCGCCCTGGGTCGAGCGCTGGGTGATTCCCCTATCCTCAAGACTGGGGGAGCATCATTTCGGAAAATCGACTTGAGAGAACAAGGCCACAAAGACTTTGACAGTTCCGTTTAACGGAACTATTATTGCTCTATCGAAAGGTTAACCACTCCTGATAGGACAGTGCCCAATGCAGCCCTCCAGCTTGTTCGACATCCTCTACCATGCCAATGACCTGTTTCTGAGCGGCGTCAAAGTGCAGAACTGGTTTCACGAATGCGGTTCAAATCCCGCCACCTTCCGCCTCGAAACGCGGACTGACTTCCACCGCTTCGAAGAGCAGTCGGTTACCTTGGCCAAGGATGGCTCCGTCGACGCGAAAACCGTGGATGGTGTTCTCCACCGAATCAGGATGTCGCAACCAGAGGACGATTTGGCTGGGATTCTGGCTGAGCTGCAGGCCGCCGGCTTCAACATACCAACAAGTCACCCACTTCTGTCCGCCGATGGATCTCCCAAAGACTCAGTCACCGAGGGATTCCAGTTGGTGCACACGGGTGGCGGTTGCATGGCCATGCGCCGCGATTATGGCACCTATCACATGCTGCTCACATCGCACGATGGCAGCGATGTTCCTGACCTGGAGGACTGGGAAGACAGCTGGATCGGGGTCTACCACGAGTCGCGTGAGGAGCCGCTGGTATGTGTCACAGCGCAGGTGTGGCAGCAGGTCATCACTGCTGCTGGTGGCGCCGGAAACTGATACCACCGGCCCCCATCGATCAATCCCGAGGTCACCCGCCGTTGTATTGGCATGCGTCGACCTCCCCCAAGGAGAAATGAAGCATGGCCAACCTGACCACCCCGCAGATTCACGCCGTTGGAGAGTGGTGCGCCGAGCGCGGTATGCTGCCCCACCGGATCGACGCCACCGATGTTCAGGCCGCGTGTACCGGCCTGGGCATTGCCCTGGTCGGCGCGCTGAGCCAATACGAGATCGAGGCGATTAGCGATGTGTGTGAAGACGCCGCCGCTTAATACCACCTGATGCCCCGCATAGGATGCAGCGTCACAACCGAAATTGTTGCAGTATCAAGCCCAGCCATGCGCTGGGCTAAGTACGTAGGAACAGGGCGTTTCTGCCCTCTGGATTAGAGAAGGAAGGACAAATGGGCGACTACATAAGAACGGTTGTAGAGACACGAGGCCAGAATGGCTGGCGTGAGAGCACAACGGCCGTCTTTACGAACGATCCTACTTGGCCGGGGCATGACTCGACAGAGCTCACCCAGTACGCGTTCTTTTGGCAGAGCTACACCATGTTTTCGCTGTTCGCTGGCGTGCGTACACGAGATCACGGAATAGACCCGATCGCTCCGAATCGTGGCCTTCCAGATGATGCCTCAGACGATGCACTGCACCATATTTTGGGCGGCTGGGGTGACCGTGCTGGTTTTAGCTGGCTTCATTCTGAAGAGGACTTCAAGACGGTTGGTCAAAAAGTTGCGAACCGGAATGACGCCGATTCTTTTGGTTTCTCATGGATCGGCGCAGCAGAGTTACTGGCGGTTGACTATGACGCTCTCATTACCCCGATGGATGATCCCACCGAGACAATGCCTCTCAGGGACGCCCTGGGGAGAAGGTTTTTTGAGCATCTTGAGCAGCTTGCAAAGTTGGGAAGCCCGGCGGATGTCCGGATTCTCTTCTGCTTTAGCTGAACGCCAATGAGTTCCGGAAAGCCTCCCATGGACTTAGCACGTAAGCCTTCCCGCAATGACCTTCTGAGGGTCGTGAGCGAGCTGCAAGACCTGATAGGAGAGGCGATGGCCGCGCACGACAATGATCGTGATCCGGACTCACAACTGAAGGTCCGCGCCCCGCTCGTCAAGGGCTTCGATCTTTGCGTTCAGGCTAGGTCGTTTGACCCGCCGTCAAGATCAGCCAGCATATCCCGGAAATGATGCTGTAGGCCCAGCCATACCCTGGTTTGGGGCCTTAGAAACAGGGTGAATTACCCGCCCGCTACCCAGGCCCTGCAATTGCGGGGTCGAGACCATTGAGGGGGCTGGCCCTGAACGGACTCCTCTCTGCGAGCATATCGTTGAGACGTAGCGGTTTACACCGCTGCCTTTGTCGAGTTCACCGGTTTAAAAAATGCCCGAGGAGTGATCTTCGCCGTGCACATGCAAACCTTTCAAGTGATCGATGGCGCTTGAGAGTTCACTCCATTGGTCAGCAAGCGTGTTCTCGTAACTCGCTCCGTGAAGATCACGATAGAGAACTGTCTCGGCGAGTGCCACCAGCTCCAGCTGCAACTCCACAAGCGGGATAACGACTTCATCCTGCATATGTCGCACCCCATCCCCTGTTTTGCTAAGCGACGAGCCGTATCTTGCCCAGGTCTCCGTTTTCTCGAGCACGCTGAATTTTCTGACCAGGCGCGCTATATCGGCCGGCGGTGCTGGCACTCCAACCGCCCTTGCGACGACCACCAACATGTCGAGCAGAACACGGTGGCTATGCCTTCGAATCTGCCTATCGCGTTTCTCGAGATCTGGCTTGAACTCCAAGTCCTTGGCAAGCTGTTGCAGGTCCTCTATGGCATGCAGCCAGCCCAGCACTGACTTGAGTAACAACTCAAGTGCATGGCGCTGAAGGTAGAACACTGGAAGACCAACATCGTCCAGGTTGGTGTCGGCAATGCCTTTGTCGATCAGGGCCTGGGCGCCATGGAGATAGCTTTCGACGTAGCTTGGCTCGCGCCAGAAGCCACCCACCCTGGCTACGCCCGCTGCGAGATCCGCATCGATCATTTCAGCGCTCTTGCCACCGATCATGACGCGGCTACCAGAGGCGGCGTAGAACGGGCGAGGAAGTTTTGGCATGGGTCATCCTGACAAAGTAGTTGGTAGGGATACGGTGCATCATCCCTTG
The DNA here is from genome assembly GCF_009650555.1 of Pseudomonas sp. EMN2. NCBI lineage: Bacteria > Pseudomonadati > Pseudomonadota > Gammaproteobacteria > Pseudomonadales > Pseudomonadaceae > Pseudomonas > Pseudomonas sp. EMN2. Next base: position 121,140 of record NZ_VZZR01000009.1, on the reverse strand, counting down.
CACCACGGCAAGCTGGCCAGGTAGCCGGCAACCTTGTTTGTTCCGGTAAACAGAACTAAAATCGAACTCTTTGTTAGCCGCCCTCACCTCCAGTACGGCGGATCGCAGCGGGCTCATTCAGGGGCGCCGCAGGGAACCAACGATGAGCACACTGACCCTGGCCCTCAAAGGCGAATATTTCGACGAGATCAAGGCCGGCCGGAAGCTCGAGGAGTACCGCCTGATCACGCCCTACTGGCAAAAGCGGCTCGAAGGTCGCTCGTACCAGGTTGTCGAGCTAACGCGCGGATATCCGCGAAGTGACGACGAATCCAAGCGCCTGCGCCTGCCCTGGCGGGGGTTCCAGCTAGCCACCATCACCCATCCGCATTTCGGGCCTGATCCCGTTGAGGTCTTCGCCATCGATGTGAGCCCCCCAGCCAAGCCTGCCGCTGACTGGTCCTCGGCGCCAGCAGATGCAACGCATGTCATCCGTCGCCCAGGGCGCGAGCGAGTCTCGTGGGTGAAGATCGCGAGCGCACGGGAAGCCTACTGGCGCTGGTCGACGCAGAAAAACTGGTTCATCTCCTCCGACTCACCGCAGAAGCTGTTGGCGCACCCAGACATCGAGCGTCGCCCGTCAGCAAAGGCTGAGAATGACCAGGCTCAGCCGCCGGGATCGGGTCGCCCAACTCACAAGAGACACCATGAGAGACCCAATTCATCTAGGAGGTATAGCGTGAACTCCAGCGAACATCATGCGGCTAGGAGCCTCCAGTCATCCACCTTGAAAGAAGGTGAGTTGATGGTAAAGAAAAAATTCACCGACGCCGAAATGCTGGACTACTTGCAGCGGCATCACACCCTGCACAAGAAGGTCGATTTCCTTTACGTGGTCGATGGCTATGAGGCCGTAGTGACATGGGACGATGAACCTATGTCGCCGGTTTTTAAGGGCTCGACCCTGCGCGACGCTTTAGAAGAAATGATGCAGGGCGGCGACATTCTCACCAGCTCTGGTAGGTAGTAGATCCCATGCCCCTGCATATCCCCGTCGTGATCGGTGAGCTTTCCATCACAGGCGATACGATACGCGCCAGCCGCAGCGCTATTGAGGTCTGGCCTAGGTATGGCGTTGCTTGTTATCCGCTGGGGGCTCTGAATGGCTGCATACCTGCTGTCGCACAGGGCCTGGCTGACCTCCTTGCCGCGGAGGCGCAGACGCGCTCAGAGTTGGGTGATGCGACCTATTCCGTGGCAGTCAACCTCGATGGCGTCGACGTGCGCGGCATGGACGTGTCTGCAGTGACCGATCAGCTAGCAACCCTATACGCCCAGCACTCTGCAGAGGATTAGAGCGATGGTCACGCAGACGAACACACCCCTGCTCGCCCTTTATACATACCGCTGTTCTGGCTGCGGCCACGCTGGTGAGGTGCGCTTGCCGGAGACAGCACCAGAGGTTACGGCAACCTGCTCAGCATGCGGCCGCGTTGCGCCGGCAGAGTGGGATGGTGGCGTCGAACTGCATATCGAGAAGCCGCATAAACCTGACACCGACAGGAGATGAGTTTGCCAACGTTGAAAGAGTTCGCGAAACGAGTTGAAATCGCCCGAGACTTCGCACTGTGCGGGTGCGCGCTTAGCCTGGCTGGCTCGATGCTGTACGCCCTGCTGGCGCCGGCGCCAGCGATACCTGAACGCCCCGTCGTTCCTACTGGCATCCCTGTTGTCGATCTGAGCGCTCTGCCTAGTGACAGCCTGGATCTGCTGAAAAGCCGATCGCTGATCTCGGCGGATACGCTGGCAGCGGCCCGCGTCGCTGCAGCGCCCTTGGACACCAATACCACCAACCCCTAACACCAGTAGGCCGTCGATGAGCAATGTGGGACTAGTCGCACTGGGTTGGGCTGGCGCTTTGACGGTCGTCTTCCTCATCGCCTGCTGGGTTGGCGTGTTGTTGCGCCCGAACTGGAAAAGGCGTCGACACCGCCGCAAGCAAATGACAGCGCGCCGAGTTTTCGAAAAGCTGGCCACCATCCCGCACCCAGGCCAGAAGCTGGTGTACCTGCGCCAGATCGATCCGCTGGTATTTGAGGAGCTGGTGCTGGAGGCCTTCGAGCGCCGTGGGCACGAGGTTTTCAGGAGCGCCAGCTACAGTGGCGACGGAGGAGTCGACGGCCGGGTAAGCGTTCGCGGGCGACCCTACCTGGTGCAGTGCAAGCGCTACTCCAAACACATCAGCAAGCAGCATGTGCTCGCTTTTGCGGCCATTCTGGATCGCCGGCAGGTTCATGGGCTGTTCTGTCACACGGGCCGCACTGGCGAGTTCTCACGCGACTTCCACAAGCAGCATCCCTACCTGACGATCATCAGCGGGGAGAAACTCGTCAACCTGCTGACCCTACCCTCAACCTCTAGCCGGTAAATGCCGCGCCAACAGCTCTCTGCGCAGCCGTTTGGCAACGATGGCGACCGCTCCGCCCTCGTCCTTGCTTTGCCACTTGCGTCGCTCATACAGCGGCGCAGAGGCTGGCAAGCACCATGGGGAGCAATCGCCGCCGGCGAAAAGATCAAGCAGGCGCTGCTGCCTCGTTTTGAGCAGCTTCGGCGGCTTCCTTTTCCAGGAAGTGGTCGATCAGTTCGCCTTTGCGATCTGCGCCAGTCCACTTGAGGGCGTCTGACATTTTCACGAACGCGCGCGCGATCTTGTCTGTCTTGCTGATCGTCAGGGGCCGCCTCTCGACCTCCAGATTCCAGTCAGTCGCCGTTTCGCTGATCAGCTTTGCAGCCGAGATGGTGCCGCCTTTGGTGGCCAAGAGCATGTGAACCTCGTCGCGTTGGATGGAGCGTGAAAAGCACACCCCTACACCGGAAAAGCCCGCGGGAGCGGGCTGGGGTTTATGGCATGGTGATGCGATCGACTTACCTCAGGGCCCAGGTCGAGTACTCAAACAGGCTCACCGTGGCGCCGCTTTCTAACCGGACCTCCCAAACGGGTTGATCGAGTTCATCATCGGAGATCACGTCCCCCAGGACCAGCTCGCCAGTGACCTGGGAGCCGTCGTTGCTCATCAGCAGAATGCGGCGCCCCTCATCCTTCCAAGTGGGCATCGTCGCGCTCCACTCGATTGCCGGCGGGACTACTTCGGACCACCGCTCAGCACCTGAGTAGTCATCCAAACCATGGGCGAGCAGGACCCGGCCGCCTGGCTCCACTGCGTGCGTACCAGGACGAACTCTTATTGGGTCGATGAGATTTTTCATCACGCCCCTGGCTGTCCCGTCGTAGATCCGGACCAGACCTTCCTGGGCGTCAGGGTGATCAGCGCGCCACTTCGCGGCCTCGCGTTGCAAGGCTTCGATTCTGTGAAGGTGCTGGACGTATTGGCCCTGCGGCGAAACGCTTGCCTCAGGGGCCGCGGCGCCGGGTTTGTCGATTTCACCGCCGGCCGCTGTGTTACCGCCCAGGGAGGCCTTCAGCGCCTCGTACTTCTCGAGAAGTTCGCTGTAGACGGATGCCAGCACGACCAGTTCGCCAGGCGGCCAGATCCGCGGATCCCCCTTCCGGTGTGCCAGGTCGATGCGCGTCGCATAAAACTCATTTTTCCGCAGGGGGGTATTTGGCGTTGTACTCACGGGTCGGCTTCCTTCCATAGATCAGTAGGCTGGGTGATGTGGCTGGCACTGGTCAGTGATCAGGTTCGGCGGCAGCAGTCACGAAGTGGAGCTGGGCATATGCCGCATTGCATTCCCACACCTGCTTGCCGTTCTTGAAAAACCGGGCGGTCTGGCCGGACACCACCATTTTCGCCTGCGGCCAAACCTGGCCGTGGCCGTTTAGCAGCGCTCTCAACTCGGTCTTCTCTTTGGCAGTCGCGACGTAGGCGCCATCGGCGAGGCCTTTGTCTTTGCGCTTGCCTCGAGGTCGCGTATTTGCGGCACTCATGTCGCACCGCTGTCACGGTAAACGCCGTAGCTCTTGACTTTCCACGCAGTGTCCTCGTAGTTAGCTCGGCGAAGAATTGCTTCGACGGTCGAGTCCCGCGCACTCGACTCAACCAAGTCGTCGTCAGCAACGGTTATCAGCAGGCTGTCATCGCACCCGACGATAGCCATTCCGGCGCGTTTGCAGCTCAGCAATGCCTGCTCCAGCTTCTTGATGGCGTCTTTCTGGTTTTGCTTGAGCATATGCGCCCCTTATCGAATTTCTTCGTTGTCTGCTATGCGGCCCTCACGCAGTGACAAAACCGTTACGGCTGAGTAGCCGTCAGTTGATCGCTTCGCCAGGATATCCTTGAGTTCGTTCAGCTTCAGATCACTCACAAACTCGACCGCATACACCTCGCCGGGCAAGCGCTTGGACATGCGAAGCTGGCGCGCATCAGGAAGCACATCCCCCAGGCTCCGGACCAGCTCGGTTTTACTGCCTGCGCGCAGCGAGAAGGTCGACATCTTGTCGAACACACTCTGGCCACGGTACGGGGTGGGCCCGTCGAAGATCCGGGCGACCTGCACCGGCGGCGGGCCTTCCGGTGCTTTCCCTACCTCGAGCTTACCGCCTTTGGTGGAGACCAGAAACGATCCCAGCTGCACGGCCCCGATTGGGTCAATCGCTGCTGGCGCCGGCGGTAACTCCGTCACCACCACTCGGTCCTGATCGAGCGAGATCTGATACCGGTTGCCTTCGACATCGCGCGCCTCAACTGGCTGGCCCATGGTCAGCCTCGCGATAAAGCGGCGCTCTCCATCCAAGAGTTTCAGGCCTGCGCGTTTCAGTTGCTCGGTGAATGTCATGCGTCCTCGCTGTAGGGCCGGTTGCCCTGGGCAGTGATTGTGTCTGTCCGCGCAAAGTCCCGCCTAAAGCGGGCTGTCGAACACGTGGCTTTCCTGTGGCAATGAAACACCATTGAAAAGCCACTGGGATGGAACGGTTACCAGTCGTAGATCGGCAGGCCGTCAGCATACGCACCATCCGCATCAAGGCGTACCCAGCGGCTTTCGTCAATCACCTTCGAGTTCTCGTGGGCGCGCAGCCAGTTACGAATGTCCAACAGGCACTGAGGTACTGTTTCGTCACCGTCCTCGAGTAGGTCGAGGAACAAGAAGAACCCATTCGGCCAGCTGGCGCACGGACACCAGTGGGTGCCGCCCTGCGCAAGGCGTTCCGCGACCTCTGCCGTGAGGTGAGCAGTCGAGATGACGGGCATGACGCTGGTCTCGAGGCCTGGCACCGCTGGCGCGACAGCAACAACCCGCGCCTCCGCGATAACGCACTCGTCGCAGCTGTTCTTCGTCTCGACCAGGTGCGCCAGCGACTCGGTGACCATGTGCTCGACGAGATCAGCGCGCGAATCGTTGACGGTGAGGTGTAGGGTGGCAACGTAGGTTTCTGGCTGGGACATCTGAAGAATCTCACTCGGGTGGAATGAGATAAATATTACCGTCTACGGAAATTCCAAGCAATATAATATTTCCTTTATCGGCAATATTTCGATATCTGAGCGAGCCGCTCGTTCACCTCGTGAATCTCTGCCGTCTTGCGCGAAAGCAGGCTCTGGTGCACCCCCAGGGTTGCCACCAAGTTCTTTTGCTTGGCGCCATCGACAAAATGCTCGCGCAGAGCCTCCAACAACTTTTCCCCACGGAAATTCGTGCAGCTCACCAGGAAGTCGAAGTGGGTCGCGTCGACTTTGCCCGGCTCCAGGGCGGAGATCTTCCTGGTTGAGAGGTGCAGGCGGATCCGCCCGTCAAGCTCGAGAACCTCTTTCGTCTTGCGCGAAAGCATGCTCTGGTTGACCTCTAGAGTTGTCACCAGGTCCTTCTGCTGGATCTGGTCAACAAAGAACCCGCGCAGTGCCTCCACGAGCTTTCCTGGGCGAATGTTGGTGAAGCTCATCAGCAGGTCGAAGTGAGCCGGCGCTACACGGCCAGGCTCCAAAGCTGAGTACGCGGTACTCGAGGCCTGGGCGCTGGTGTTCACCGGCTTCGGCTTAAGTGCCTTACCTGGTCCAGCCTGCTCAAGCGCTGGTTTTTTTTTGGTGCTGGTCAAATTCCGCACTCCCTTACTGTCCATGGGCGGCATATTACCCTAAACGGAAATCCGTGGTTGTAGCCAAAATGCCAGATTTGGGTAAATGGGGAGCCCGCGGTTGGGTAGCGGCCGCAGCTGACAGAAGCCTCCGTGAGACAAACCGTTGATCCCAATGTAGGCGCCCAGGGACAGACCTTGCCGGATAAACTCGCCTTCACCGTCATAATCGATATCACGGATGGTGACCTCATCTGCAAGCCCAATGGCTCTGCCGGCGGCGAATGCCCACGCGGTGGCTTCAGGGTCGCTCGCCTGGACCACTGCCCGCTCCAGCGGGTGATCAGGGTGCAGCGCTAAGGCCGCCATCTCCTGGTGGATCTGTTGCATCCCTTCCATCAGGTCGCCATTGAGTAGATGGCGGAATTGCTCGGGCACGATGGCGCAGTGGCCTGCCTCGTGAAGGATGTTCGAGGCTTGCGCGGATGGGTCGACAAGCAGGCCGCCACTGGCGATCTCAACGCCGTCACTGAAACCGCTGGCGCCGGGCTTCGCTTCGACCTTCAAGCCGGCAGTCTGGAGAAAGTCGACCGTTGCCTGGGCGTGCGGGCAGTGCATCTCTATCGGCGTGGACATGATCTTTCCTTGAGCTCGGTCGTGTGCTTGGGGTTGCGATTTGCGTTCGTGTTGGCGGGCTCTGCTCGCCAGGCGGCGCATTCTAACCTTCGCCAGCGGCGCCAGTGGTAACGACGCGCTCGGAGTCGAATTCGAACACTGTTTCGCCATCCAACACATCTCGAGCGGCTAGGTGCTGGCAGATTTCGTGCGGCTTGACTGCGCTGCTGTAACTCTCCAGATAGAGCAGGACGTTCTCCAGCTTGCAGAACGGGCACGTCACCTTCGCGGTGAGATACGGGCCGATCATGTCGATCGCGGAGGATGGAGTTACCAGTTCGATTGCCATCTTATAAACGCCATTGTGTACAGGCCGGCAAGCTGGGCTTGCCGGATTAGGGGAAGGGCTGGTGGTGGCCGCCAGGGCTAAACCTGGCTCCAGCCGCGGATGCGCTCGAGCCGGTTGTTGGTCTCATGGTCGAAGTACATCTCGACCATCTCCACCTCGCCTGGTTTGAACGGGTGACGCATGCGTTCAAGGGTTCGCATCACGCCGTACAGGCGGCCACGCCTTTCCCGAACCTTCGCCTCCGTGCTGGCCTGCAGCAGGTCATTCAGCATGTTGAGTACCAGGCCATGCACTTCGTCAGGTAGTGCCACCCCCATGATGGTTGGCCCGATCAGTACTGGGCAATTTTCTGCGGCAGCGGGGTCGAACCCCACCCACTCGTCATTGGTCATCGCGCATTCGAGCGACTGGATGCACTCAACCTCGGTGTAATCCAGGTCAGACCGCGCCCATGGGATGAGATCGAAGTCCTCCATGGCATCCAGGTCGATCCCTTCGTCATAGAACGAAGTCTTGAGCTCGCCCTCGACCAGTAGCGCAACCTCACCCTGCCCCAGCATTAGGGCCATCCCTGGCTTCGCGGCGAGCCGGTAGCGCAGAGCCTGAACGGCATCAGCGAAGCAGGCGAAGCGGATGGCGATCGCAGGATTGTGCAGCACGGACAGGCTGCCGGCCTGATCGGCGCCATTGTTGTTCGGGTTCTGCTCTGCTTGGTCTGGGGTGCTAGTGGTCATGTGTCGAACTCCTTGGGTGTGGCCTCAGTATACAGATATCTACATACCAATCAAATACTTTCGCGCAGTGCGAATATATTTGCGTCGGATGATTTCCCTTGATACTGTATATACACATTCAACAGCGCTAGCCGCAGAATCGGAGCACACAACATGTCCCTGCCGCCCTCCTCCCCAGGCGTCGCGCTCACCGACCAAGTCTCGGAAATGCTTGCGCGCAACGCTGTAGTCGCCATTGGAGTGAGCGGCGGCAAGGACAGTGATGCCTGCGCCATCGCCACCAGTGAGTACCTGGATTCCATCGGTCATACCGGCCCTCGCCTTCTCGTGCATAGCGACCTGGGCATGGTGGAGTGGCGGCAGAGCGAGGCTAAGTGTGACGAGCTCGCAAAAGCGCTCGGCTGGGAGTTGGTTATCGTGCGCCGCGCAGCTGGTGGTCTCATGGAGCGCTGGGAAAGCCGTTGGGCCTCAAACGTGCGCCGCTACAGCGATATGGAGTGCGTCAAGCTGATCTTGCCCTGGAGCACCCCAAGCCTTCGCTTCTGCACCAGCGAACTCAAAAGCGCCGTGATTGCCAGCTACCTGAAAAAGCGCTTCAAGGGGCAGGAGATCATCAACGTCACCGGCATTCGCCGCCAGGAGAGCGCCAGCCGACGCAAAGCTGATGTCTCCAAGCTCGACCCCCGCCTCAGCTGGAAAGGCGTGAACGGGATTACCTGGAACTCGGTGATCGAGTGGACTATCGACGAGGTGAAAGCATCCATCGCCCGTCGTGGGTTGGAGCTGCATGAGGCATATACCCGCTGGGGTGTTTCGCGAGTGAGTTGCGTCATGTGCGTGATGTCCTCGGCTGCCGACCTGCGCGCCTCCGCGGCCTGCCCAGAGAACCATGACGTGTACCGCCGTATGGTCTCGCTGGAGGCCGACTCCACATTCGCTTTCCAGTCGAACAACTGGCTTGGCGATGTAGCCCCCCACGTGCTGGGTGACGAGCTGCTGGCGCGCCATGCGGCTGCCAAGGAGGCTGCGCGCCGTCGGGAGATCGCCGAGGCGCGAATCCCGTCCGGCCTCGAGTACCAGAAAGGATGGCCAACTCGCCGGCCAACCTACAGCGAAGCCCAGATCATCGCCGAGGTCCGCCTTGAGGTGGCCGACGCGGTTCACTTGGGCTCGATCAACTACACCAGCGCTGCGAGCGTGCTGGAGCGCTACGACGAGTTGCTGGCGGCCAAGCTGGAAAAGACCCCTGCACAAGTCATCCAGCTTCCAGGCCAGCCCCAGCTCGAGCAGCTGCAACTTGGCTGGTAACGCCACTCAACTCAAGGCGCCATCAATGGACACTTACACCCTGCCCGCCTGGGCGAAACCCTACACCGATGGGCAGAAGATTGGCTTCGCGCAGGGAATGGCGGCCTACGCCGACTACTACGGAGTCGACGGAGCGGCGGACCTCGACCCTGTCGTCGAGGAGCGGCTGCCGCTCCTCCCGCCGCCGATGATCTCCTACGCCAGCCGAACCGGCACCCGGCGAAATCTGGACGCCATGCGTGCAGCTGGGTGGCGGCTGTTGGTTTCAGCCAAGGGCGTGCTGCGTACCGAGGGGATGCGGTACGCCATCGACAATGGGGCATGGACTGCCTTCCAACAAGGAGAGCGTTTCGACGAGGTGGCCTTCGGCCGCGTGGTGGAGAAACTGGGCGAAGGCGCAGACTGGATCGTCGTGCCGGACATCGTTTGCGGCGGCATGGAGTCCTTGGAGTACTCGCTCAAATGGCTGGAGCGGCTCAAGGGCATCCCGACTCGCCTGTTGGTCGCGGTGCAGAACGGCATGATTCCCGATGATGTCCGAGAGCTGCTCTCCCCCACTACGGGCCTCTTCATTGGTGGCGACACAGTGTTCAAGCTGTCCTCACTTGACGCCTGGTCGAAGCTCGCCAGGCGGCGCAACTGCTACCTGCATGTCGGCCGAGTGAACAGCGCCAAGCGCATCGGTATCTGCGCAGCAGCTGGTGTGAACTCGTTCGACGGCACCAGCGTGACGCGCTTTGCGAAAACCATCGACCGGCTGGACGCAGCGCTGGTGCATCACTCGCGGACCCAGCACGACCTTTTCAACCCCGCCAGCATGAGCCTCGACGAGATCTCATTCGACTGCAACTGATCAACTGGCCGGCGCTGGCGTTGCCGGCCCGCTCACCCATACCGAGGAAGACTAGAGTGGACGAACACAACATCGACAAGGACGCGCTTCGCGGTGAGGTGCAGAACCTCGCCGCCCAGATCGAGGAGGCAGCCGGGGCTCAGGCGCTGCTCATCCCCACCAAAGCTGCCCAGGCGCTGCGCGCATTGCTCGCGATCATGGTTCCCGACCGGCACGGCCTGACAACCGCAGCCGGCTACCACGATGCGGTCTCCGATTCGTGGAAGGTCGACCTGGCCGAGCGCGGCAGCGACGAAACGGAAGCTCGCCTTCACGCCGAGAGCAAGGTGGTCGAGCACCTCAACTACGCAAACGACATGCGCCGCATGGCCCAGGGTGAACGCCCCCTGAGCTGCCCCACCTGGTTCGCTGAAGCGCTGCCAGAAGTTGCAACGCCGGCGAACCGAGACGGGAAATCCCGGCGCTCGCTGCCGAGCACCCGCATGGTGACCTGGCAACTAATCGACACGGCGCTAACAGCACTTCTGCCCCCTGATGAGCGCGGCAAGGTCTGCAATCAGCTGGCTTCCTTGCTGGCGCCCGTACCAGGGCCGCAGCTACTCAACCCTTGCAACTGCGGGGCGGTCAACAACTTCCAAGTCGGTCGGTGCGGGGGGGATTCCATGGCATTCAGCCTGACCTGCAAGCAGTGTGGGAAGTCAGTGCAGGCCTTCAGCCGTGATGCACTGAGCTCAAACTGGAATCTCGCCAACCAAAAGCACGCCATGGAGCGGTCAGCATGAACAGCAACCGAGTGAACGTCCTCATCCAGCTCAGCGACCAGCAGCAGGCGGACCTGCTCCGCTTCTGTGAAACCTGCGACGATGGGGAGGCCTACGATGTACCCAACGAGCGCCTGGCCTCGCTCGCAGGTGTCGGTGTAGTCCGCGCGTGCGGCCCCAATCGCTTTGCAATCACTGATGCCGGCGTGGCAACCATCATGTCTCTGCGCGCCAGTCATGGCGAGTTGGCGATGGCACCTGCGTTTCACGAAGACCTTCGAAGTGCCATCTCGATGATGGGCATTTGCCAGAAGACCGAGGGTGCCCAAGCGCTCATCGCGGCATGTGAAAAGGCGGTGGCCACCCAGCACCAGGCAGATGCGATCTTTGCTGAGCTCGAGGCGACGAGAGCCCAGGTGCAGGACCTGAAGCTGTCGCTTGGCGTCGCCCATGCTGGCTCCAAGCAGATTGCCGCCTCTCTGAAGCGCGTCGTTGAGTTGGCCAAGCCCGAGAACCCCAATGCCGAGCCTGAACTGGCAGATGCCTGCACACGAGGTGAATACGCCCTGTCGATGGGAGGCGCTGCCGCTGCGCTGGATTACACCGAGCAGATGCACAACGGCTTGGCGGCCATGGGCGGCCTGATAGACGAGGTGCTGGCGGCCTTTCAACTTGAGGCCAATGGCTCGTGCCTCAACCCTGGCCGCGACTTCATCCGCCCGTGGTCTGCAAAGGTCGCCGGCCTGCGGCAACAGTTTGCGGATTTGCATCTGGGCGTTCCTGGGCCATCGATTGCGCAGTTGATGGATCAGCAATCCAGCTGAAATTAGGGCAAAAAAAAGTCGAGCAGCTGCTCGACTTTTTCATGTAGGGGAAGCCAACGGAAGAGTACTTCCACGCACCGCTAGGGCAGCCCTATCGACTTCGATGGGGAGAATATCAGCAGGGCTTTAGATTTCCAAGGCAGTAGATTGAAGATGCATTTGAAATATCGTTGACCGTTCCGTTTAACGGAACTAGAATGGCGGCATAACCCAACAAAACAAGGCTTTCCGTCAATGAGCATTGAACTTCGACTCCATATCGCCGCCCTCGCAGCCGCGGAGGCTCTGTCCTTGATGGCCAAGAAAGCTGGCGTTCAACCCAAGGACATCCTCGATGTTGTCCTGGCCGATCCTGAGGGGAACACCGCCCGCTATTTCGGCGATCTGGTCAAGGTCGCTATTCGCGAAGTGCCCGCGCTTCTCACCGCTTAACTCTCGCCCGGTTCGCCGGGCGCATCCCCCGCTTTCAGTGATCAACGCCGCCCTGGCGAGGCCCAGCTATGACCGCGTTCCAGAAAAAACAACCGCTCGACTTCAACACTCAGTTCGCCTTGTCCCTGAACGAGGACGACGACGCCATCATCATCGATCTGTTCGCCGGCGGTGGCGGGGCCAGCACGGGCCTGGAGATCGGCCTTGGGCGCAAGGTGGCCGTGGCCATCAATCACAACCCCAAAGCAATCAGCATGCACACGGTCAATCACCCGCATGCTAAGCACTACACGACCGATGTATGGGGTGTATGCCCACTAGAGGCAGCAGCTGGGCGTGTAGTCGGCTGGCTTCACGCATCCCCCGATTGCCGTCACTTCAGCCAGGCCAAGGGTGGGCAAGCTCGAAAGGAGGAGATTCGCGACCTCAGCTGGGTGGTGATCAAATACGCTGGCAAGCTGCGAAAGCTTAACCAGGGGCCATGGGTAGTGAGCTTGGAGAACGTGAAGCAGATCCAGCAATGGGGCCCGCTGATCGCCAAGCGCGACAAGATCAGCGGGCGGGTGATCAAACTGGATGGTACCGTGGCGGCCGTAGGCGAACGCGTGCCGCGCCAGGATCAGTTCCTTGTACCCGACCCCAAGCGAAAGGGCCGCACTTGGCTCCACTTCGTGTCCGCGCTGCGTCACCTCGGTTACAACGTCAACTACTGGGTGGAGCGCAACTGCGACTACGGCGATCCAACGACCCGCGAACGTCTGTACATGGTGGCCACCGCCGACGGCATGGAACCAGTGCTACCGGAGAAAACCCACGCGGCCAAACCGGCAAAAGGCCAGAAGCCACACCGCACCGCGGCCGAGTGCCTGGACTTCAGCGACCTGGGCACCTCGATATTCGAGCGCAAGAAACCCCTGGTACGAAAAACCCTGCAGCGTCTGGCAAAAGGCGTTGTGCGCGAGGTGGTTGAGAAAGCCCAGCCGTTCATGGTGCCTGCTACTCATGCCGGCGATACCCGCATCTACAGCGTTGACGGCCAGTTCCCGACGATTACTGCGGCCCAGCGCGGCGAGTTGATGATGGCCAGCCCGGTGCTGGCGCCATTCCTCACCGAGCACGCCAACGGGTCTCGGCAGCGCGTCATGCCAGCTGATGCGTCGATCCCGACCATCTGCGCTCAGGTCAAGGGCGGACACTTCTCGCTAGTGGCGCCTGTTCTCGTGCAATGCAATGGCGGCAAGAACACTACTGCGGCCCACAGCGTGCGCAAGGCGGTCAGCACGATCACGACGGCCGGCAGCCAGCAGCAACTAGCCGCGGCTCACCTGGTGCACTTCCGCGGTAACTGTGACGCCCGCGCGGTACCTGAGCCCCTGCGCACACTCAGCGCCGGAGGCACGCACCATGGGTTGGCTGTCAGCGATCTCGCCCAGGCGCCTCTGAGCGAGGAGCACATCAAGGGCGCCAAGCGTGTGGCCGAGTTCCTGATCCGCTATCACCACACCGGCTGGCATGGGGATTCGGTTGAGGCATACCTCGAGACAATCTCCATTGATGACCTTCTTGCGCTCGTAACGGTGTGGATCGACGGCACCCCATGGCTGATCGTCGACCTGCGCATGCGCATGCTGCGCCCTCGCGAGCTCTATCTGGCCCAGGGTTTCCCCTACTCGTACAACATCACCCACGGCCATGACGGGGAAAAATTCACTATCACCGAGCAAACCCATATGTGCGGCAACAGTGTCAGCCCAGGGACGATGGCGGCCTTCGCCCGCGCCAACGACCCGTGGAAGTACCGCCGACTGATCAGCGAACGCGACCAGGTGGCGGCATGAAACACGGCAAGCCTCAAAAGGACGTGCTCGACCTAATGACCAAGGACGAGCTGGTTGCCTGGGTTCGAGAGAACTGCCTTTTCCGGCAGCCGAAAATGAGCGAGCTGCTGTATCAGCGCTGGCAGAAGCAATCAGAGGAAGTCATCGAGGCACGCCGAACAGAAAGGCACGCACTGGATGGGATCGACCTCAAAGAGCGCGACAGGCTGGCCACACTTTTCAACCAGACCGAAAGCGCTGTCGAGCGCCTTCGCATCCTGGAGCAGATGGAGCCCTACGAGAAAGCGCTTAAGGAGCACATGAAGCGCTATCAAGCGCTTGACCGAAAGCAGGCTCGGATAGACGCCCTGTACGAACAAATCGACGTAGAACGCCAAAAGGAAATGCGCTCATGACCACAGAAGCCCGATCCAGCAACACCGATATGATAAGCGTGCAAGCAACAATCGAAGCTCTTGAAGAAGCGCATGCCGGCGACGGCGCGCTTGTCTTCATGAATGACGCTGCTCAGTTTCTGCGCCAGTTCAAAGATCAGGCAGCCGAGCAGCACCAGGGCGATCTTCCCATCTTCGCGAACAAGGTCATCAGCAAGCTGAAGCGCTTCCGGGATTGCGCCGAAGATGGCCAGGGCGCGGATATCGGTCGCCAGTGGTTCGACACCCTCGTGCAGCTGGGTCTGCTCCATCGAGTCCAGCGGAGCCCGGCGATGTGGGAGATCACCTGCGAGGGTGATGCACTGCTCGAAGGCCATGCTGGCCAGGAGAAGAAATCATGAGCGGAGTCCATCGCTACAAAGCTGTGCAGCTACTTTCCATGGGTGGTGGGCACATCGATTACGATCCGCACGGCCCTGACGTTGTCATGGCTGCTGCATACGATGAACTACTCGCCCAGTTGGCGGGCACCGTCGCGCCCGTGCACCCGGATGACGCAGCAGTCGACCGCTTTGCTGCTGCGATGAAGGCCAAGCTGGCCAAGTCGCGGGAGAAAGGCCGGGGCGGCTGGGATGACACGACCACCAGCAGCGCCGAGAACCTGGCCGCCCTGTTCATTGAGCACATACCGAAGGGCAACGCGGGCAACTTCGAAGACCTGGCCAACCTGTGCATGATGCTGCACCAGCGCGGTGAGCGCCCCAAAGTTCTAGCGGATGCCTTCCATCACAAGCAGCAGGGCATGGTCAGCCTGCCCCTGGACTTGGCCAGAAACATCGAAATGTCATGGCGCTGCTCTAATGAGTTCAGCGAAATGGCGAATGATGCCATCGGTGCTGGTCTGACCGCGTTGCGGGAGATCCTGCGCCGTGACGCCCCGTGCGAGTGGTGCAACGATAAAGGCTTCTACAAGGCCCTGAGTGGTGGTGATGTCCGGTGCCGTTGTGGTGCGCCAATTCGTTTCCCCAAGGCTGAGGATGGCCAGGTGACCGGCGTATGACATACAACCACGACGACTTGAAAGCGACTGCCCTGGCCTGCGACGCAACACGCTGCGCGGATCAGGCTGAAGAGGAACGCCGCCTGGCTGAGTTCTACAGTGAATGCACTCCTGAGGTAGTGCTGGCCCTGATCGGAGAAGTTGAGCGCCTGAAAGGCCTGATGCCCGAGGCGCCACCGCGGCCACCAGCTGGCCAAGGCTTGCCGCGCTACGGCCTTCGCTGGAACGGCCCGACTCTGCCGTTGGCAGTTCCCATGGACGATGGCTACTGGACGCCTTGGCACCTGGCCCAGGAGGCGTGCCGATGACTGTCTACGTCGACAACATGAAAGCCAGCTTCGGGCGCATGAAAATGTGCCACATGGTGGCCGACTCTCGGGAAGAGTTGCTGGCAATGGCCGATAAGATCGGTGTGCAGCGCAAGTGGCTGCAATACCCTGGCAACTGGATGGAGCACTTCGACATCGCCATGAGCAAGCGCGCGCTGGCAGTGCAGGCCGGCGCCGTCGAGATCGACGCGACTCAGCTTGCATCCATGTGCCGACGCCGCCAGGTCACCGGCGAACTCGGCTCTCCGGTTGACGCGATTGAGTGGCGGGAGGGCCAGCCCTCCACGCACGAACAGCAAAACGGAACAACACCAGCAGGTGCGCCTGCGCCAAAGAATCAAGAGGGCTATCAGCTGTGAGCGAAAACAATGAAGTCGCCCCCGAAGCTGCTTGCGGCTATTCGGTCGGCGATTGGGAATGCCGCCCTGGCGGGTACCTGTTCGATGCCGGCACCGGCGAGGGTTACGATCCGCAAGACTGCTCGCACTTGTGCCCACATTGCCGCACGCAAGATTTCCTCGAATCCGCCAAGGAAGAGGCAGAGTCCGTCTCTACCTATGGCGGCACCGGGGGAAGTGGAACAGGCCTAGACATTTGGATGGCGGCCGAGCGACAGGCTTTGAAGGCAAACCGACCTGCCGCGCTCAAGGTCCTGGCCAGTCTTGGTCCTGTACAAGCCTTGGATGGCGACGAAGTTGTGCTGTGCAACACGCAGCAGGTGCAGCCATGACCATCGACAAAATACAAATCAAGGCCTTGGCTGAACACGTGACCACCGATCGCCGGTTCTGTGCAGACGAGTACCACAGAGAGCTTGCAACCGGTGCACAGGCCCTGCTCGAGGAGGTCGAACGGCTTGGCGAAGCTGTGCGGATCGAGAAAGCACGCGGCGAACTTCTGAACGACGCACGCACTCAAGCTGAGGAGTTGCAATGGGCGGCCGAGCGGAAGCTGGCCGACCGTGAAGCTCTGCTGGACCTGCTGAAAGTGAAGCTAGCCTATACGCCGCAGAAGCATCTGGTAGAGATGATCGACCAGGCGCAAGCGTCATCCCCGCCTGCCGCCGGGCAGGCTTACCGGTTACTGACGGCAGTGGATGTGATCGATCGGGCAGACGAGTACCTGGACGACAACGCGACCACCTGGCTACCAGCCGGGCCCGACCTGTTCGTGGGTAGGTTCTACAGCCCAGGCGCAATGGTTCCTATTCGCCGGCGCGTAGTTCAATAACCGGGTAGTACCTCGATGGATGTCTGACCGGGCAGACAGGGGCGGTAGAAATTAGCGTTGACAGTTCCTTTAAACGGAACAACAATGGCGCCACTACTACTTCCCCGCCCGGCTATCCGGGCTCCTTCTGAGAAGGATGTACCCTATGCCACGCCAAGTTTCCGACTTCGAGCAACAACTCATCAGCTTGATCAAGCCGCTCAACACTGCGAAGTACACCGCCGATTGCCGCTGGGATCGCCTTGAAGAAAGCTTTGCGAATCTCGGCGCCGACTACGGCGGGTTGGAGATGAACCCCGACTACCAACGCGGGCACGACTGGTCGCGTGATCAGCAGCAGTATTTCATCGAAAATTGCTTGCGTGGCGTTGTCCCAAGCAGCGGCTTTCTTCTGCAGTTCAACTGTCCTCATTGGAATGACGATCCGTCCGAAACCGATCTGCCACCTGGGCTGCAGTGTGTTGACGGCTTGCAGCGTTACACCGCGATCGCTGAGTATCTGAAAGGCAACGTGAAGCCCTTTGGGCGGACTGCGCAGGAGCTGGCGCGAACCAATTTCGGCCCGTCCCGGTTCTACATGAAGATCGCCATTCATGGGTTCACACGACGCGTTGACCTCCTTGAGCACTACCTGGCGTTCAACGCTGGCGGAACCCCTCACTCACCGGAAGAGATCGCACGCGTCCGCGCGCTGCTGGAGGAGGCCAAGAAGGCCTCGTAAACGAGCCTCAGCGGGGGGGCAGTACCCTGGCTGCCTCAGCACAGAAGGAGCAAGACGATGAACCACAAGCAGGCCATGGCGTTGCGCCAGTGGATCAGAGATGTGAACAAGCTCGGCCTGCAGTACGGCCATGAGGACGTTGCAGGCACCCCAGATGACCCTGATGCAGAGTACGTCGACCGCTTCCTGGCGGGAGAATCACCAGCTGCTGTAATCGCGGCTGACTTCCCGCCGCCACCCATCAACTGAGCCCGAAAGGTCTGCCGGGCTGGCCTATTTACGTCTTGCGCGTTCCGTTTAACGGAATTACAATAGGCGTATTCCTAGTTGCCCAGTACGGAGCACCAATGATGGCCACCATTCAACAGATCGACGACAACAGCTACACCGTGACAAATCGCGGCACCCACATGGTGCTGGAGAAGCACCGCGATGGCTGGCGCATGAAAACGAAAAATGCTGCTACTCGGGTCTGGGGCATGGGGGGCGAAAGCTGGAAAGACTTCGGCAGCCTCGAAGAGGTTGAGCGCAACTACAAGAGCTGGCGCGGGATCGCTGCGCTGGTAGATAGTGCCGGCCAAGTTCCTTTGACTGCTGTTTGTCACTGACGAGGGCTGCGAGCCGTGAGCCACTACGAGCAGCTCATCAACGACCAGCTCACCACCCTGCGGGGCCAGAAGGCGTACTGCCTATCTGTCCTCGTCAACGGTGGACTGGCGAGTTGGGAAGAAAAGGAGTACCGCGCTCTGGTCGACCAGTACGACCAAGAGTTGACGGAAATCGGGGCCCGCCAGCTGCAGGTCGCCGCATTGCCATGACAAGGACCAAGCCGATGCGCAACCCGTTCAAGCACCACCTGCGCCTCAAGCGCCCTTGCGTCAACTGCCCCTTTCTCAAGAAGGGCGCGATTGAGCTGGCGCCAGGTCGACTGGAGGGCATCATCAGCGCCCTGGTCGAGGACGACCACAGCACCTTTCAATGTCACAAGACCGTTCATTCCGCGCGCGGCGGTGAATGGGACGAGGATGGCAACTACACAGCGTCTGGGCACGAGGCCATGTGCGCTGGCGCAGCCGCATACCTCATGAAAAAGCGTATGCCCAGCGTCGGGATGCGCTTTGCATTCGCAACCGGCGCCGCACGACCTGATGACTGGGACGAAGTGCAGGACCTGGTCATTGAGGAGTCGCCCTGCTCTACCCCACCGGTCCCAGCCACTGAAGGATGATCCACGCATGCTCCTACGAGAAAAAATTCAGGCGGCGATCGCTGCAGCTCAAGGCGACGTGGATGTCGCCGCAATGAATGTAAGCGTCCTGCTGAGCGAAGAAGCCGGGCTTTCCGACGGCGGCTGGTTTGACGGTGATGAGGAGTTGGCCGTGGAACTGGCCGCGCGTGACGCCCAGCTGGAAGCGGAGATCGCGCAGTCGGGCTCAAGCCGCAAGTCGTAGCGCCGATACCGCTCAAATAGGCTTGCTTGAGGGCGCGGACGCCCCAAGGATTTTCAGGAGTATGCAGTTGAAGATGTTTAAGACTTTGTTCCTCCCGCTGGCGCTCGCGTCGACGGCCGCTGGCGCTGCAGGCTTAGGGGCGCCCGACTTCACGGCCTGGGCCAACAACACCCTGCGCAAAGCGCAGATCGCAGACGCCCACGTCGTCGAGACCAAGTACCCGTTCAGCTTCACGTTCTGCCGTGCAGGGTCCCCTGCACTGTGGCAATTCGAGGTCATGAGCGCCGCCAAACTGGAGGCCGTCGCCCAGGGCAAGACCTTCAAAGGCGTCGAGCAGAACCCTTCGCGGCTGGTGGCCGAGAGCGCTGCGTGTAGCGGGGGCGCCTGATGCCTTACGCTCCAATCGGCGCTGCGCTTATCTCTGCCGGGGCGGCGCTGGCATCTCCCCCGCCTGCACAGCTTGAAGCTGCCAAAGAGGTGCTCGCGGCTCAATACGTCTCAGCTCACGTGTCATGCCCAGCCGGCACAGCCATAGCGTCCTGGCGGTATCGAGACAGCATCGAAATCACGATCCCTCGGGTGATCGAGGTCAAGCAGGAGGGCAGCTCGGAGATGGCCACTGTCGCCTGTAGCGGCGATCAGTACACCCTCAACGGAACACCGCTGACTGTGCCCGAGCTGGCTGCCTACGCAGCAGCAACGGTCGATCGAATTCGCGTAGAAAGCGCCCGCCCCGTTCGCAAACACGGAGGTGGTATGCCGGTCATCGACGGTTCGACCTTACGCTCCCTGGAAGCTGCAACTCAATCACTGAAAACCCCACCAGCAAGGAGCGGGAATCAAAATGGCAATGAACAACCGTAGTAACGACCAAAACGCGCAGAAGGAGGACGACAACCTCGACGGCTTCAGGCTGTTGGTCAGGTACTACTTCTGGCGCTCTGTGCTCGCCATTTTCGCGGTCAACGCCTGGGTGTTCTACGCCTTCGGGAAGGATAAAGGGATGGCTATTGCAGGTGTCGCGCTTCCGGTCCTTTTCACAGGCTGGTTCTATTCGTCCAGGACATCAGTGCACGGCTCTCCATTCAAGAGCAAAACGAAGGACGCGATTATCTACGACCTCGCCACTCTGGCGGGCTGTATCTGGTCGGTGTACGGGTTCGTTGGAGCGTTCAACACCTTCTTCAAGTGAAGCACCGTTTCACCTCGGCCCGCTTGATTGCGGGCTTTTGTCGTATGAGGGCCCGATAACGGCCGACGCACGTACACCCTGGATGGAGTGACCA
Organism: Pseudomonas sp. EMN2; assembly: GCF_009650555.1. Classification (NCBI taxonomy): domain Bacteria; kingdom Pseudomonadati; phylum Pseudomonadota; class Gammaproteobacteria; order Pseudomonadales; family Pseudomonadaceae; genus Pseudomonas; species Pseudomonas sp. EMN2. The sequence continues at coordinate 100,965 of NZ_VZZR01000009.1, read as the reverse complement.
TGTTCGTTTCGAAGAAAGCACACGCTGCAGAGGTGGCCAGGCTTGAAGCCCTTTTGAGCGAGGCTCACAAGCTACAGGCCAGCCTCGAGGCTCGCGCTGCAGGCGCCGAGATGATCGGGGCGCAGCTGGAGCACCAGCTGAAGGAAAGCGAACTCGCCCACCAGTCCCTGGCCGAGCGGGCAGCACAGGCTGAAGAGGCGTTCAGCGGCCTCAAACTGGCAATTGCCGGAAAGATGCTTGCACCAGTGGAATTCTCAAGCCCAGGGGAGGCCGCATTTGCTGGCGCCAAGGAGGAGGACGGAACGCTGGGTGCGTGGTCCGACGCGAACCAGGACATGTGGGAAGCGGCCGCGCTCGGAGCTGTGCTGTTCACCAACCAGTACAAGATCAACCAGCAGCTGGAGTACTTCAAGGCCGGCACACCAGTCCCGTACTCGATCGAGGAGGAGGACGGTGTGATGAAGGTCCTCACTGCACGGTTACTGGACCTCAAGCATGGGCGCATCGAGATTGCCGTAAATGGCGAGTATGTGAGGAATATCTCAGGTGAGAACCTGGAGGCAGAACTCAAATGGTTTGGCCGGTTAATCACCCTGCCGCCAGGATACTTTTGCTAGGTTGGCCAGATCGCCAGCCTACCGACCACCAGCTAGGGGAAGGTCGGGGGCTGGTGATCCGCGCCAGCTGGCTTACTCATCGGCCTTGCCCTGAGCGGCCATTGCACCGTCGACCTCCCGCTCGAACTCTTCAATGGAGATGTTCAGAATGGCCGCGACTTTCGCGCTGTAGAAGCGCCAGCGGGAGGCATTAAGGCGTAACTCATCCAACGCCTTTTCGGCGTCATCAATTATCGCTGCTGCCTTTCCTTGGTCGTCCATGCCCATTGCCCTAGCGCGCGTAGTAGCTGGCGATTTCGCTGAGCTTCATGCCGCCATGGCGCATTTCTACCGCGTCGACTTTCTGCTGGGGTGACAGCTCGGTGATGGAACACGCGCCCAGCAAGGCCAGCTCGCTCAATTCCAACTCCACCATCGCGATGGTGAGTTGGTCTTCGATTGCCTGACGTTCGGCGCCGCCGGTCACCTTCAGTTGGGCTTCCAATTCCGCGACTTTCTGCATTTTCATCTGCGTACCTGCTGGAGCGGACGGGGAGTTTGTCCGCCATCTCGTGGTTGATTTCCCATCTGGCCCTGGGCGTTCCAAGGCCAGCTAGTGAAATCTGGCTGCTACAGCTGTGATCGCCAGTAACGTGCGTCCGCGATGCTCTCTCGGGAGATCTGCCGCATGCACTGCCGGTCGCGTAGTGAAAGGTCGGTGCACTGCCAGCTATCACGCGAACATTCGCGAGCCAGCTTCAGCGACAGCGCCAACTTGCTTCGTGCTTTCTGGGTCATGGCTCGGCCTCCTCCTTCAGATGGGCTGCTGATCTTTCAGGTGGGCAAGCCGCGTGGCCTTGGCGCGCTCGAAGTACAGCCACATCTTGCCGGCCACCTCATCAGAAACGCAGCGGCCGGTATCCAGCCCGAGCACGAAGCTGTCGGCACGCGCATGGTGATGATCGAGGTTGGCGCTGGTATCCGCCTCTCCGATCAGCCTGAGCATCTCCACCGCTGCGGCATGAACGGCTTCAGGGAGCTGCAGAGGATCGAACACTGTTGGCGGACGCTCCTGGCCATCAGGCTCATCAGCGTAGGTTTGCAGTTCCCGCCAGCCCTCGAACGCGCTGTACACAAGGTCGGTGTCCTTGTTGAGCGTGTCGGTGTAGTGGTGCTCCGAGGTCCGAATGATCGGCACGATCTTGTACTCGGTGCCCAGGATGACCCCACCTAATCCGCGAGGCTGGAAAACGCGGATCGCTTCGACCCGCTTACCGATCGCCGGCCGCTCCTCATCCATGATGGTGAAGCCCTCGGTCCGGTACCGGGCTTCCTTGTCGAGCTGGTATTGAGTCTTGGTCATTGCATCGCTCCGTGTGTTTTCGGCAGCCTGCTCATCGAACGGGCTCTCGCAAAACTTTGTGAGCCGCCCCAGGTGGGGCGGTGCTCTTTGTCGACTAGCCCGCTTGCGTGGTTAGGTTGACCACCACTGGTGGGGTGTTCTCGACGCTTACGCTGGCGCTACCTGCCCAGAACTCGAACAGCGCCAGATTCTCCTGCAGGTCGGTGGTCGCCTGCTGTTCCGTCTTGTGTTTGGCCAGGACAGAGACTCCGGCCACAACACACCAGCTGCGCTTCACCTTCTTCACTTCGAGCTTGAAAGCCACTTGCACACCTCGTTCTGTAATCAGCAGCCCATGGATCTTTCGGCGCGGACATCCGCGTCCATTTCGCGGCGCGCTATTGCTTCTTCCCGTGCTTCCTGGCGGATCAGTACCGCCTCACGCTTCTGGGCAAAGGTCATCCGCGACGGGTCGAGGATCCTCACCTTGCCGGTCGCTTTGCACTCCTCGCAGTTGACGTCGTATTCGCCGGCGAAGTAATGGCGGATTTCATCTTCATGCCACTCGGCCATTTCTGACTGGGTGATGCCGTTTTCAAAGGCTGGGTGGCATACGTGGCCTTCGCCGTTGCAAACGCTGCAAATCACCCATTTGGTAGGGAGTTTTACTACTGGCTCGGACATGACTGTATTCCCTTCTGGCAGTTGATCTGACCCGTCAAAGGATACAACATACTATATACTCGGCAAGATTTATTTTTACCGTTTACGGAAATATATCACTTGCATCAATTCCGTTAAATGGAACACAATAGACTCCATACCCAGCCTGCTTCGTGTTTCTTGGCAGGCCATTAGGCATAAAGGAGCAAGACTATGTCGAACACCACTCAGACCCAGACAACCTCGGCTCTCGTGACGGATGCGCCTGCCGGCGTCGCTGCGCGCATCGCTGTAGCTGAGGTGATTGCACGAACTTTCACCTATGGTGGGTGGGCTCCCAAGCTGCGCTGGTCGGTACAGCCTTCTATCGGCACCAAGCTCTACGTGGTTGATGGGGTTGCCGATCAGGGTGAGGGGACCAAGGCGCCTCAAGCCCTCGCCGTGGCGAAAGTCATTGGCTTTAGTGTTGCCTTCGGCGAGCAGGTGCCGAAGTTGCACTGGTTCATTGAACCCCCAAAGGTAGGTGCCATGCTTTATCAGGATGTCGTCTCTGACTCAGTGGCGCCAATCACGTCGGGTGCTGACTACAAGGGGCATGAGAACTTGGCCGAGATGCTGGTCACCCACCTGGATAACTACCGGCGTGCCCTGAAGTTCCAGCGTGGCCATGCCAAGGATGCTGACGATCGTGCCTGGTATGACCATGAGCTCTCCGCCCTACTCGATATCGAGGCGGCCTGCCGAGCAGACATCAAGGCAGCGCGCGAAGCCAAGGCAAACGCGGTCCAGTAGCAAACCTTTTGATCCTGGGCACAAGGTATAATTATTTTTTACATCGACAAACCGTGGCGCAGTTGCTGGCGCCGCGGGCTGCACTCCTCTGCGAAAGGAAGAAAACCATGTGTAAAGCCGAGTCCGCTGGAGGTGAGCGCCTTGTGGACCCTGTCGTTGCAAGCAGTCTCAGCGTCCAGATCGTCCATACATCGGTTCCATGTGCGGGCGCCGCCGCTAAGCAGCCGCCGGGTAGTGCAGCCGTGGGCCTTCCCGAGTGGGTAAAAGCCAGGTGCCGCGCAGCCATGCGCAAGCCCGTGAAAACGATGGCTGAAAAGCTCTCGAATGCGCGCGAGGAGGCATACCGGCACGGGTATCTCTACGACTTCGACTTGAGCGAGTACGTCTACGTCGGGCCGGCCCCTGAGCCTCGGCATGCCCCGCCTGGCCGCAGCCGCTGACTAAGGACATGCCGCTATGACATACCCGGCCGCTCAAGCCGTATCACCTGACAAGAGCGAGGGACAGCTCACCGACATTTGTGAGCTGTATTCGAAGCCTGAGTTTGGCTACATGCTGAACCTGATCGCCATGGTCTTGTTCGACGTAGAGGTTGACGATGTCGCTAAGAAGTTTCTGGCTGCTGCTGCAGACCGGACGCTCACGGACGAGGCAATCACCGCTCTCAGGCAGCGCGTGAAAAACCCCGTGCCTCCTTATGACCCTCTGTTCAACGACTACGAGGACAGTATTAGGACGCAAGAGGCGACGGTGAGAATGCTCGACCGCATTGATAGATCAATCAAGCTTGGATTCGTGCCACTGCAGTAGCGGGCGCCCCCTTTGAACAATATCTGACGAAGGACAATCAGTCATGACAAGCAATTTGGCACAGGATCAGGCTGCCGCCGCCCCTGACACCGAATACGGTCCAACCCCTGGCTGCAAGCAGTGTACCGAAGCCCAGGAATGCGGCCTGACGTTCTGCCCGGAATGCGACGCGGAGTTCTGCGAGGACACCACTGGCGACGGCGTACGCGCCGACGCAGCGCCGATGGATGGGTTGTGCGCTGATGGAGCGCATGAGTTCGTGCCGTTTCAGCAGGGCTGCAGCAAGTGCGGCGAGCCATACCGCTCGGAGTCGAGCACGGTGGCCGATGCGGACCCGTACGACGACATGGGCCAAGAGCGTGCAGCGATCGCCAGGCTGCCAGGCCCGGCAGTGGAGCCGCTCTGCATGAGCTGCTACGACAAAGGCGTGGTCATCGGCGAGGATGGCGAGACCTCCTGTCCTCATTGTCTGCAGGTGACGCCGGCTGATCGCGGGCTGCCGGGCGTGAGCGCTGCTGGCGCTTTGCACGGCGCAACCGGGCTGATCGCTTTTCGGTTCGCAGAAACGGTCGTGGTGGCAGCGTACACGCCTGAACAGGCTCTTGCGGTCCTGAGCAGCGATACCGCGTACCAGTGCTTTGGCCTGGCCGACGCTCTGCCCTGCACCGACACGCAACTGGATGCCGTCCAGACCTGCACCAGCCACCAGCCCGCCCCTACCCTGCGCCAGCGGCTGTCAAACGTGAAAGAACCATGCTGGCTGCAAGACTGGGATGGTTTCTGCCCACCGATGCCGCCGAGCGTTTGGGCGGAGCTGGAGTGCCAGAGCGACAGCGCAACTACCTGATAGCGCCGAAAGGGCTACCTGGGCTTGGGTCAGGCCCAAGCAACCAATGGATGGGGGAGCGGGAATAAAGGCCTTTACAGTTCCGTTTAACGGAACTATAGTGGCCACGTAAACAGCTCAACCTCAAGCCAGGTACCAACAACATGAGTCACAACACCACAGCATTTCTTGCGGCAGTCGGCGAAAAAGCGAAGGCGCTCATTCTCGGTTCGATCGCCCGCCACTACGGCCGGTCCGCGGAGGAGATCTATGTGGAGGTTACTGATCCGGATGCTCATCATCTGCTGGACTACATGGTGGAGCCAGATCGTGGGGCCACGTCGGCGCTGATGCAGCGTCACGGGATGCGCTAACCCTTCACCTGTATCCCTAAGCCCCGTTTATGCGGGGCTAAGTCGGTAGAGGGTAATCAGCAGTAGGGGCGCCCTACTCAGCCAGAGGAAAGGAAATGCAGCAGAAGGTATGGACGGTGGTGCGGTTCCCAGTGGGCTCGTGGAGCTATGGTGGGGCGCCAGACAGCGAAGATTACAAGGAGTGCGAGGTCTACCTGATCACCGCGCGGAGCGGTGATGAGGCCACCAAGAAAGCGCAATCAGTGCGTGGCCGGCTGGTACGGAGCGGTAAGCCTGTGCCTCAGCAACTCACCCCCTACAAGGCTCCTGCCAAGCCGTAGTCGGCAAGTACAAATTCTGAGCCCCGCACCCGCGGGGCCGAGCCCGTGAGGACTTCCCTCGCTCTACTCACCACCTGAGGACCGATCCCATGACCACCGTCACCCCCAGCACGCTGCAGCGCTACACCGATACCATTGCCACGCTTGAAGCCAAGGGCATCAGCCTGGTTGTCTTTCAAAGCCCGTGCTGCAACACCGCCATCAAAACCCTGCCGGCCCCCGAAGGTGCCAGCTGGGACAGTACCTCGCAGTGCCCGCACTGCGAAGCTGTATACATGAAGATCACCACCGGCCGGTCTGCCAAAGGCCTCATCCCAGATGCGCCAGCAACGCGCACAGTAGGCGGGTCCAAGTAGTCGCAAGACTGCCTCTCAGGCCGCGGCTGCCCCAGCTCGATAACTCAAACCAATCGACGAGCTCATCTCGCGCCATTATAGTTCCGTTTATTGGTATTCGAGGTTTGGAAATGACTACTTTGCAGCTCAATGAGCACGGGGTGCCGCAGTACCCCAAGGGCCACACTGGCCGCCTCCTGGTGACGCTTGCCGCGATCGAACAGCTGAAGCGCCCAACGGTTACGACCATCGCTGAGCTCACGGGGCTGAGTAAGGGTAAGGTCGATGACTATGTTCAGGCGCTCTGCAATGAGTTGGGCGTCAAGATCAGCAAGACTGAGTCGGTCTACAGCATTGACGACTGGGGGGTTATCCTCAAGCGTGCTGGCGTAAAAACCACTTTGAAAGTTCCGTTGAATGGAACTACAGTGGAGCCCAACGAAACTGATTAGTTGGGAGTGGGTCATGGTTGTAGGCAGAGCGAAGAAAGGCGGCGAGATCGGCAACAACGGTGAGTTCTACAAGGGTGGCGCGTTCCTGCCGAACACCACCCTGCCCAAGCGCGGCAGCAGCGCCCGCCTCTCTCGCGCGCCGCAGCAAGGTCTTGTTGCCCCAGGCCTCAAAGCTGATGTGCCTGACGGAAAGCGTCCGATCTTTCAGCGGATCATGAACTTCGTCGAGGTTGCCCAGGATGGCCAGCTGCGCATTCTGAAGAACCTGGACTCCGCTGCTTCAGCTTGCTGGGATCACTATGGTCCCTTTGAAGAGGTGCAGGGCCTGGTTGACCGTTACAACGCTGGCGATCGCTATTTCGACAGCCTTCCTTCCTAAGCAAGTGATTCCCCTTCCAAAGATCAACGGCGCCGAGGCTCTCGGCGCCCTGGGCTGAGCAAACGCTGTCTGACGCTATTGCCGAGTGCGCCCCTTGTAACTATTCGCCGATGTCGATTGAGGCTACCCAGTTAGGAGTCGTTTGAATTGAATATTCAGTATTTCGTTAACCACAGCACTCGCATGTACCGAATGCTTACCTCGCCCAGTTCCAGCCCGAACTGCGCGCGGTAAACCCAGAGTAAGTGGCTGTGACCGAGCCGCTATGGCGAGAGTTTCGCCCGAGTAGCTGGACCCGCAGCGACTTAGCTGGTGCTTCGCAGCCCCATGGTCCAGACGACCAGCCCGAAGCTGATTACTGGCTGGCCTGGGCGCCATACATCACCGGTGATCGCAGCGATCCTGGCCACCCCGACCAGGTGATGCGCCGGCGATTTAAAACTAAAGAGGCGGCCATGGCCCACGTAGACAAGGCTTGGCCGATTGATCGCTGGCATCTCAATAGCTAATAGCAGTGTCGCAGCCACCCTTTAACGGCGAGCCACACGTGCGGCTAGATAGCACGCCTTGGAAAGAATGAAGCCCCTAGCTGGCTGGCCCATCTAACAACCCGACTCATAGTTCGGGTTGTTCGTTTTTGGGAACGCGAAGCTCTAGAAATGGCTTTACATGTTCCGTTAAACGGAACTACAATTAGCTCATCGAAACGATCATTGCCCAGGAGGGCTGAACGATGAGCACCGCCACTGACGCCGACAAATTGAAAAAATTCGAATCCGCTGTTGCGCGGGTAGGCAGCGCCAAAGTGGTTGCAACGATTGGTCAGGGCGCGTTCAGCTCGTTTGCCTGTGCCCAGGACGCGAAGGCTCGTGGGCAGCACGCAGCGCTGGTGACTGAATTCCTTTCCGATGCCAAGGAGCGGGCCCAGGCCTTCGTCGCCTCTCGGTCATCTGCGGATGTGTACGGCGTACTCGCAGAGTTGGGGTGATCCGCTAGGTCACCCATAGCGTCAAGCCCCGCCAAGTGTGGGGCTGAGCCCGTAGTAGAGTGCGCTGGCGCGCTCCCCGGTAGATCAGGAATCGCCATGACCCAGAAAGTTACTTTTAAGCCCGAGTCCGCCGAGTACCAGGTGCCGGGCGACAATGTTGCCCGCAAGAACTGGGTCATCAAACGCGATGGCGTGGAGGTCGGCAGCATCAGCAGCCAGATTCGCGATCTGTACCAGTCCTACACCACCCCAGGCTACTCGGTCACTGTTACCGTCGAGCTGGTTGGTGTGGAGCAGCCGTATCGCCAGAATTCCGGTACCTTCTCGAATCGTTCGAAGCGTGAGGCGCAGGAGACTCGCAGTACCTACGTCCGCCGAGCAAAACAGTGGGCCACGCGGAACCTGAACCTGGCTCCCGCTACAACCCCAACTGCCTGACCGGCCAGGAGCAAGGCATGGAAACCACAGAAAGCCCACAAGAGACCAGTCTGCGTGTTGCATACGCTCTGCACACCTCCCACCCTGACATGTGGGGGTGGGAGGTGTCTGGTGCCAATGGCTACGGCTGGGGCGCTGAAGAGTCCGAGCAGGAGGCTCTGCGGGAGAGCATGGCCTACTTGCAGTCCCACTACATGTAACCCAGCGGAGATGATCTCCCCTGCTACGCCCTACACCGGAGAACAAACATGATTTCGACATCGGTCGCCAAAGGCCTCACCCAGCAACAGATGCGCTTCGTCATTGCGCTTGAGCAAACCTGCGGCATTAGCCAGGCCGACGCTCGCGCAGAGCTGGAGGCCGAGCTTTGGGATTACACGGAGGCAGTGGTGAATGTCCGCTGCGAACAGCAACAGCCTCAGGGCTATGTTTCGAACTGGCCTGGCCAACCATCGCGCTAGACCGCAGTACTCTTGCCCTGCCGATGGCGGGGCCTGTCGGGAGCCGACTCACAACGAGCCGGCTGCCGAGAGTCTTTCACCCCAAAGGAAATCGCTATGGAGCTGTTCCGCAGGTTCACCATCCGCAACGCCCAGCTTGTCGCAGCCGTTCTGCGCAGCGTTGAGACCAACCGCCAGGCGAAGCAGATCAGCTTGTCTTTTCGAGCCGCTGACAACGAGCGCGCTGAGCTGCGTGCGATCATGACGGCGGATGAAGCCCGCGACTTGCACTCGCGCCTCGGTGATGCCCTGAAGTCGATTTGATCTAGGGAGGCGTCATCATGGAGTACCTTGAGTACAGGCCAGCTCAAACGCAGTACAGCGCTGACGTGCGCCGCATGCGGGCGACACTGGCCAAAGCTGGCTACATGGCCAGCGAGAACGATATCGAACGCCTGTGGGATGACTACAGCAGCGCCAGGCGCTTCGGCAAAGGCGGTTGGTCCGATCTGCCGGACGACGATGCGACGCTGCTGAACATCCTGCTGATGGGATTCAAAGTGATCCCGATTCCATACGATGTGGATGACTGCTTCCCGCTGCCATCCCACTGGTAGCTTGCTAGAGGTCACTCACGCACTTCCCCGCAGGATCGGGTTGGCTGTTGGAAGCCTACCCGCAGCTAGAGATGATGCGCTAGCCCCTCAAGGCCAAGAGATTGGAGCCCTAGCGCCGTCCTTATTATTTCCGAACACGGTAATTTATTGCTTTTTCATGATTTCCGTTTAAGGTAATATACAGTCTCTAAAGCGAACACCTGGAGAGATGGATTTGGAGCTGGAACTCACTGAATACATGAAGCGTGACCTCTACTTCGCTGGGGTCAAATCCTTCAACTTCGACCTCTACGTCTCTGGGGTTCAACCCGTCAACTGCGACATAGTCGAGTCCCCTTACCAGGTCGGTACCGAGGCCGATCGCCTTTGGAAAAGAGGCTGGGCATGCGCTCAACGTGAAGCCGAGCAGGCCTAGATCACACAACAGCCCCTTCGGGGGCTTTTCAGTTCGCGCACGTTTGCCAAGCGGCGCATTGAGTCGCAAGGGCCAGGATTTACAAGTCAAGAGGCAATGGGGCATGGAAAAAATCAAATTCAACCGCGAGAAGGCCCGCGAGACGCCCGGCATGGCGGTGCTTCAAGCAGTGGACGACCACCGCGTTGAGGCGTCGCGAGTCGGTGCGAGTGTGCCGGAGACAATCCTGGGGCTTAGCCTCCAAGCCAAGCGGCACGGCGCACGGGTCAACTATTACCTGGACGGCGTGCGCACAGCGCGCGAAAAGGTGCTGTTCAACGTCATGACACTCGTCGTGCGTGACAACAACGCCAACGCACCATGTGAACCCAGGACGTGAGTGCCGTGAGCCGAGTAACCTTGCGCAAGACGACAGCAGCTAGCAACTACGGCGCCAAGTACCAGCCGGCGGGCTATGACGTGCTTGTCGATGGTCGCAAGGTTGCGGTGCTCGTTGGTCGCTCCCAAGGGCGCAACGGTAACGGCCATTGGCACGAGTTGCGCGATCTGTGCGGTAACACCGTTTCGGCGTCCGTAGAGGTGCGTGGTGCCCCTCGGCTGCGGCTGAATGCAGCTGCCCTAGAGTTGGCGTCGAAAAGCGCATAGGAATTTCTTATGGCTACTGAATCGCTGGCAGCTGACTGCCCCTGTGTATTTTGTGCTGGACTCGTGGACGTTTGTTCCGGCACCAAGCTTCATGGCGTCTGCAGCTGCGGGTATTGCTGCGAGAACATGATGCTGTCCTTTGGAATGACCGAACAAGATTTGCGAGATGAGCAGGACGCTCAAGACCGCATTGCCGAGTGGGCAGAGCGGGTACTATCGATCGAAATTGAGTTGGCGGAAATGGATTGGCTTTCCCTGGCGGATCTAACGAGTTTTCTGAGTGGCACGCGCATCATCACCGAGGACGAGCGTGATGGTGCGTGCGAAAAAGCTACTGCTGCCGCCGTCGCGGTGTGCCCGTAGAGCAACTGATCGAGGAGTATTTTGTGGAATCCCTTTTACACGCAGTAGCAATGATCATGTTCGGAGTACCAGCGGGGATCTTGGCGTTCCTTGCATCAAGGCGGTTCGGAGTATTGAGCGGCTTCCTGCTTGTGGTCGTAGGTAAGCTAGCGCAGGACTGGCTGGTGGGGCAGAACTTGGGATTCGGCGTACGGTCGGCGGCGATTAGTTTCGAGTTTGGCCTACTGGGCGGCTGGATCATCTACTGGGCTTGGAAAATAGAACAGAAAAAAAACAGTTAGGTAAACGGAAAGGAGTACCACCTATGCAACTGACCTATGAGCAATCTCGCACCGACGCGCTAGCCCGCTTGGCAGCCGCCGTGGACGAGGTGACGGCGGCTGCGACCCTTGCGGACATGTGCCAGGCCGATAACGACGCCGATCGCCGAATCAGTGACGCCTTTGATGCTGACCTGATTAGCCAGCCGGAATTTTCCCAGTGGCTCGACCGCCTGGACCGTGCCCGAAGCGACTGGCAGCGTTCACGCGCCTGAGCCGTTACGCTTACCTCAACAATGGAAAACGCGGGGCCCTCTAGATAATGTACCGGGCCTCCCTCATCTGCTCATCCCCGCACCAGGTCCTGCACCCTCCCCAGCATCTCACCAGGCAGGATCAGCTCGTGCCGCGCCCTCGAGCATGCCGTGTAAAGCCCCGCCAGCACCTTCGCCTGATCCGGCCGTGATGCAGCCCCGCCCAGGGCGTCCACCAGCTCGGGCGATATCATCACCCTGTCGAACTCCATGTTTTTCACATCGCGGACCCGCGCCAGGTGTACCAGGGGCGACTTTGCCCAGCGGTACTGGGCCTTGGCCTTGGCGAAGTGTTCGGGCGTGTACCCTTTGGCGAGCATGCTGGCCACCGCGGCGAAAGCTTTGTCGCCGGCCATGTCCTGCTCGACAGCTGACCAGCTGGTGTAACGAAAGAGCATGCCGTGCCGTGGCCGCGTGCCGTACCGGTACAGCTCAATGCAGTCCTCGACGAAGAGTTCGAACTCTTTGCGGGCGCCAGGCAACAGCAAAAAGGGAACGCCTTGGTGGCTCAACCGCTGGAACCAGCCGAAAAGCCCCCACTCGTCCTGGACGAGCAGCGTAGTGAGCTGCTGTGGGAGCGGCAGGGCATCAAAGTATGTCAGGCGGGTGGTGTGCCCTGCCGCGCCAGCAAAAGCAGCTTGGAGGCCGGCAGGGTGCGCCTGGATGAGCGGGTTCAGGATCCCATCCATCGCTGCCCCTGCGCGTAGCGATCTCTCAATGAGCCGCCGGCGGACACCGCTGCTATTGCTGGCGCTGACCCCACCCAGGTTCTGCAGCTGGTCGCCCAAGGCAATAACGGCCTGTGGGCTGCGGTCGAGAAAAGCAAGCATCGGCGGAGAGAGCTCGTGCGCCTCATCGACGATCACGTGGGTGAACCTCGCGTCGATCACCTCGCCGGTGAGCGAGAGAAGCTTGATGCGGTGATAGTCGCGCACCGGCAGTTGAATATCCCTCGCCGATGGACGGATGAGCTCGCGCCAATACCGCCCAACGATCTCGACAAGAACCGCGCGATCCACCGCCGTCACACCTGGGCCAGCCTTGGGCAGGTGATGATCCATCGGCACCAGGTCGCTGCTGCGGCAGAATGTGCGAATGGACCTCACGCATATGGCGATCACGTCCCGCGGCGTTAGGGGGCCGACGCTGCTGATACCCAGCCACTTCGCTACTGAGGCCTCAGACGGTCGCCAGGAGAGCTTCGCTCGTGATGGGTCTCGCAGGCGCCAGCCATTGTTGGTCAGGTCACGATCAAGCAGATCGTCGGCCATCTGGCCAAATGTGCGAGCGGTGAAGGCCTCACCGCCAGCGATCCGCGCCTGCAGAGCTCGTAGCTGGCCATCGGTCAGGGCGAGTAGCAAGGTGCTGGCCGGGTTGAGGACCTGGACGATCCGGTCAATCAGGTAGGTTTTCCCGGTACCGGCAAAGCCCTGCACCACCACCGACTCATCGGGGGCGCTGAGCACCTCACGCACAAACCGATGCTGCTGGTCACTGAGTAGCAGGTCGGTCTGCAGCTTATCAACCTTGAGCCTGTGGCGGGGATTGAGGCGCTGCGCGTAGGACACCGCAAAGCTGTAGTTCCACCCTCCCTGCTCATCACGCAACTGGGTCACGTCGAACTCGATGTCCGGTACCAGAAGCGCGATGCCGTTCTCCTCGAGTACGGCCAGCCCATCCCTGAAGGCGCCAGCGTCGAAGTGGTCCACAACTTGTTTGGCAAAACGACCTGGTGCCGCAGCCTCGACCTCATCTGCGATGCGCAGCATCTCCGCGAAACGCCGCTCATGCTTTTCGGATGTACCTGTGTCGCGCTGGCGCGAAAGTTTCTGGACGAAGAGCACCGCTGTTGCCTCCATCACACCGGAGATGGGTGCGACTTTGCCGGCCTCGGCTCTGGCGAGAACTGAGGCCACGTTGCTGGCCAACGGCAGGTAGAGCATTAGGGGTGGGCTCACGGTGATGGACTGGACATTGATGGCTTGCACAGCGTTGAAGGATAGACCGAACTGCGGCCATGCTCTCGGGCTTCCACGGAGCGTTGATGGGTTGCAGTCGTGTTGTCGAGGTAGCGCATGGGGTGCAGATTTATTTCCGATTAAGGAGATATTTATCTTTACCAATATTCCCGTTATCGGTAATATTGGTTTCACGCCGACATCCGCGGCTTACGAACTGTACAGGAATGAAATCATGACTAAGAACCTTGTCCGCGACGCATCAGGGGCACTGGCATTTTTGACCGACTGCACGCTGGCGACGGTCCGCAAACTGGCCATGAGTAAGTCCGCATCTAAAGCTGAACTTGTCCGCCAGGTCATCATCGCACAGGCGGGTATCGACTCGATGATTCAGTTCGGGGTGGATTGCTCCAATGGCCGAGCTACCGAGGTGGTAGCACTCGGCGGGAGCGTCGAAACCTGGGCTGAGCAATTTAAGCCGTAAGCTAAAAAGCAATTCGCCATCAGCGCTCAATGCCCCGGTTTTCGGGGCTTTTGGCGTGAGAGACGGATACCTTCGGGTGCGACTCGATCAGTATCAGCAGCATACCTGTTTGGCGCGCTCACAGAACGCATCAACCATCGTATTCGTGGCTTGGTTGAACAAGGGGCCGAGGGTGGTGCGCACCAGAGGGCCGGCGTACTCAAAGGAAAGGTCGAGGCTGATCTTACAGGCCTTGTTGCCCAGGGCCTTGAAAACCCACAGGCCGTGAAGCTGCGAAAATGGCCCCTCCTCCAGGTTCATCTCGATCGACTGGCCGGGCACCAGCTTGTTGCGGGTGCGGAACTGCTGGCTCATTCCGGCCTTCGAGATATCGAGCTTCGCCACCATTCCGGTTTCGGTCGACTCGAGCACAGTTGCGGCCGAGCACCAGGGCAAGAACGCTGGATAGTTGGCCACATCGTTCACCAGGTCATAAAGGGCTCGCGCTGGGTATGGAAGAAGCGCAGAGCGTTGAATACGCGTTGTCATTGGTTGCTCGATAGTGGTCACTGGTGAGCTCAGCATTCTCAGTGATGACGCACAAGCGGGCAATGACCGGGGCCAAGGGGCGCAGTTGCCAATGGTTCAGCGAACGCATTACAGGTGCTCACGCCTGGACAAGGGCCGGATTAATATTTCCGATAAAGGTGATATTCTTCTTGTTTAATATTTCCGCTATGGGTAATATTTATCTCGTACCGAACCCCACTTCCTGAGATGGCTAACCATGGATCCACGCATTGGCATGCTGAACAACGGCTCGTTCTACGCTTTCGTAGCAGGCTACGCCGCGGAGCCCGTGGTCGGCTCGCTGCACCTCGTTGAGGACGCACTGGGGCTGCCTCGGAGCCCTGAGGCTCAAGTCGCCATGCCTGAAGCCGCTGGCGCCGAGAAACAGCTCTTCAACGTGGTGTTGCGATTTGAGTACCCAGCGTGGGATGAGGTCGAAGGCATTCGCTACCCCGACATTCTGGCCGACTCCAAGGCGCAGGCGAACGCCTGGGCGCGAGCCCTTGCTGATCGCGACGGCCACCTCTGTGGCGGTAAGGGGCGTGTCACGTTCACCGCGACGCCGCATTAACAGGTCCCGCCCGGTACGCCGGGCAACATCTGCCCTATTCAAGCAAGTCGCCCCTACTGCGGCGCATCCAAGTTCACCAAGAGGATCAATCATGTACTCGAACGGTCAAGTCAACCAACTCTTCCAGATGATCGGCGCGTTGCAGCAAGAACCATCCGAGGCGCTCCAGGCGTTCGTTCGTGAACTCGCCCCGTCCACTGCCCTCCAGTCCCTCATCCGTGAGGAGCAAGAGCGCGCCAAGGCGGTGCAAGGGTTGCTCCGCGAGGTCGAGGTGCTCATGAGTCGCAAGCAGCAGGTGAAGCTGGGCGTTCACGAGCACAAGCACGGTGAGAGCCTCTATTTGTACCTCGTGCCGGCCATCAACAACTTCGGCAAGGAAGATTTCGCGGAGCTGCTCGAAGAAGAGTTCGACGAGGAATTCGAAGTGCTGCGGGTGGAGGACCTCGACGAGCCGGAAGTGATTAGCCCGAAGTACACCTTCAAGCACACCGTCGACTCTTATCGCGCGATCCTTGAAAAGAACCCCGGCAAAGTCATCCTTCAGAACGAATTCAACGTAGCGTTCATGCTCGACGGCGATCTGGTGGGTTGCACCCTCGTCAATGGCGAAATCGTGCTCGCCGAAGTCTACGACTTCGACAGATCGGCCTTTGACGACGAGCGCGGTGGTTGGAGCGGCGCAGAACAGGAAACCGTCGAGTACATCGAGAACCCGCGTTTCTACTGGCCCAAAGAGGGTGTGAGCAGCCAAGGCCTTTTCGCCTACATCGAAGCCACGAAGGTCGCGTCTACAGAAGCCTGAAGTACAACCAGGGCCGGCTGGCGCCAGCAGCGACGGCGCCGGCCTGCAACCACCTCCACAGAAACCGCCCGGATAAGATTTGCCATGACCAGCGTTGAAGAGATTGCAGCCAAACTGAGGCTTTACGGTGTGCCAGTGATTGAGTGCTTCGAGCCCGACGAAATGTGCGATGGCGATATCACGATCACCCCCAGCATCCGTGTACAGGTTCCAGAGGATCCGCGCTCAGTTTGCATCGTCGAGGAAGAGGATGGTGCTTTCTTGTTCGGTGAGTTCATCTCCGACCTTAGCGAGGTGGCTAGACAGCTGATTTCCAAGCTCCCTGCTGCGCCTCACGACGATCGCCAGCCCCAAGGTTGAGCCGGCGCCTCGTGTCAGTGGCCCGCACGCCGGGTCATCTAGGCCCAAGTGCATTGATCGGAATAGGCCCCCATTCTCCTTAGCGAGGTGGGGGCCTTTCCATTCATACCGCTAGAATGGGCCAAAAACCCCAGGGCCTGCGCCCCTACGCATTCTATGAGTGGACCCAATGAGCGAAAGCCGTTTTCAGCATGCCGACCCCCTGCCCCACACCAGCACACCGACGTTGCTGCCATGAGCCGCGGTTACCGTAATGGTGTTGGTGAACTAGCCCCTAAGCTGACTCTGCCCTCCAGCTACCAGCAACGCTTGCGCATCGCACTGGCCGAGATCGAGGAAGCGCCCAGTGTCGAATCGTGCCGGTTGGCCAAACAGCTCGCGATTGGCTTGGTCGGGGGCCTGGAGTTGGCCAGGGCATTGGAGCCGGAGCGCATTGAGCGGCTGTTTATCTTGGTCGACGACGTGGCCGCCGCGCGTCTGCTGGCGCTTGGCGAGATAGGTTGATCGTTGAGGCGGCTTAGCCGGAGAGTAATGCAATACCCTTGATAGTTCCGTTTAACGGAACTATAATGGATCATGTGATACAGCGCCCCACCCAAAGGATAGCGACGATGAACCGCCAAGTACTTTTGAATCTGCAAGGCATGACCTTCACCGAGCAACAGGCTCGCGACTACTACGGCGACCGCTTCGACGTCACCCAGCTGGTATGGGTGACCATCGACGAAGACGGCCAAGTGGTCGAGGCCTAACAATCACCGCCTGAGCAGAGCCCCGCGGGGCTCTGCTGTTCCAGGTCCCGCCGGGAAATACCATGCCCATCGAACAATGTACTTACTGCCAGGCAGAGCTCGAGGAGTCGCAGATCGGTCTTTGTGACGACTGCCAGCCACAAGACGAAGCCAACTCCGAATGACCCGCTCCGCGGTTTGTTGGACCAACAAGGATAATGAGCCGTGAACTACAAAGGCTTTCGCATTGAGAATACCCCCGCCTACATCTGGCGTATCTACTGCTGGGGTTCCCATGCTGGGCATAACCACGTGGCCTGTTGGTATGTTTTTGATTCCGAGGGGAAGAAAGCCACCGGGGGCTACGACTCAGGCAACAACACGCGGAGTGGTACGGTTGATCTCGCGCGCCGGAAGGACGCTAAAGCGTGGGTAGATGGGTACTGCGCCTATCGCGACGAGCCTGAAAACCGTCATCTCTGCGCCGATGGATCCGCCGTCTATGCGCCTCATTACGCCCGCCGAACGCTCGACACAGAGCTACAGGCATCTTTCGACTCGGGTTATTGGGACGCACAAAGACAAGCGAAGAGGACCGCCAAGATCGGCTGACATGCTTTGGTACCAACAGGGGGCCCGATGGTGCGGGCCAACCTCGTTGGGTTTGGATAGGTAAAGCTGCGAACATCATGAATTGAGAGGGCGACACCATGGCAAGCTTTGTGGTCTACCACACACCTCGTACTGGCGCAGGCTATTTCCTGCGCGGTGAAGACGGCGATTATGGCGGAACGTACCACCCCGAGGAGGCCACGCCGTTCCCAACGCTGGCCAGTGCCGAGGAGGTGGCTGGCGCTTACGGCGCGATCGGCTCGGCCAGCTGCGTGCTGCAGCTCACCGACGAAGCCTGAGGGATCGGGGATGGCCAAGCAGAGAATCCACCTCACGCCGGCCGAAGCCGCGGCGAAAGGGTGGCTTTGCCAAAAGCACCTCAGGGCCGACCGTTTGATGCCTGGGCTACACACCCGGCCTGCTGGAAGCGTCTGGCAAGGTCGTGGCGCCTACGATGTCTACGATCCAGCCGAATGCGTTCCTTGGAAATGGGAACCAGGCCCGACGCAGCTTCGCCGACAGGCTGTAGCTGCGCGCGCCCAGGAGTTGATTGGCGGCGACGGGCTGGCGGTTGTCCTCGACACCGAGACCACGGGAGTGGGGCATGACGCTGAAATCTGTGAAATCACGATCCTGGACTCGAAGGGCACGCCGCTGCTCGATACGCTGGTGCGCCCTACCCAACCGATCCCAGCCGAGGCTACAGGGATCCACCGTATCACTGACCATATGGTTGCCACCGCGCCGGCCTGGCCAGAAGTTGCTGACCAGTACGCTGCGATCGTGGCAGGTCGAACGGTCGTTGCCTATAACGCCCCCTTTGACCAGCGGCTGCTGGCGCAGACGCACCAGTTGCACGGGCTCACAGCGCCAGAGGTGACTACTGCCTGCGCAATGCTGCTGTATGCCTCATGGAACGGCGAGTGGGTGGAAGGTCGCTACGGCAGTTCGCAGTGGCGCTGGATCAAGCTGGCAGAGGCTGCTCGAGAGTGCGGCGTGCTTGAGGACGGCGCGCACCGCGCCCATGCCGACGCCAGGATGACCCTTGGAGTTCTGCGCTACCTGCAACGGCGCACGAACGGAAGACGGCCGCCACGCCCTAAGCGCTGATGGCGCTGTTCAGCTGCACCACAAGCCTCGGCGATACCGGGGCCAAGCCATTAGAAGCGCCGGACAGTTCGGCGCGTAGTGAAGGAAGTTTTCATGAAAGTACTGCTCATCGGCCTGATGGCTTTCCTGCCTGTAACGGTCATGGCTGCCAATTCGGTGGTGGTCACCGGCGACTCGAACGTTGTCATCAACGGCAAGGGCTACTCGGGTAGCAACATCACCGTCGACGGCGACAACGTCATTGTCGACGGGAAGCGCCAGGATGGCACCCTGTCAGGCCCTGTCAGCATCGTGGTAAATGGCAATGCCGAGATGGTGAAGACCAGTTCAGGGAGCGTCCAGGTAACGGGTAACGTTGGCCAGGTCGAGACAATGAGTGGAAACGTGCGCACCAAGGGAGACATCCAGGGCAGCGTCAACACCATGTCGGGCAGCATCGAGGCCAGAGCCATACGAGGCAACGCCAGCTCGGTATCGGGAGACGTAACGCAAGGCGAGTGAGCAAAACCGGACAACTCTGCCCGTAACGGCGCACAGCCCGCCAGCGGGCATGGTGAAGCCTCCCCCATCGCGAACGGGTGCCGCATGCGCCCCGCACCTATCCCCTACCCTCTCAAACAGTCGTGATGCCACTCTGCAGGTTCATTCCATCACAGCAGAGGCATCCACCGATGAGCAGCGCAGCAACCCCCTTCTATGCAATGATCGACGGTGACCAGGTCCAAGGTTGGGTCGCACAAGACAAGCGCTCTTACCGGGCTTGGGGTGCGTTCCGCAGCAAATTGATAGTCACCCATGGCTGCTCGAGCAGCCAAGCGGTAGATCGCTGGCGCGAGGCTGCCAGGTACGCCGCGAATGAATGAACGGCCACCGCCGGCCGCACCTGGACAGGAGGACCCCGTGAAAGATATCTCCCCCACCATCGACCCAGCTGCGCACGTCCGCGAAGCTGAGCTCGCCGACCTCCCTTACATCCATGCCTGGCTGACCAGGGAGGCGCATGGCGCCGCAGGCTTCATCAACAACTGGGAAGGGATCACTGCAGCCTGTATCGAACGGGAGATGCTTGTGTGGGGCAACTTGGGCGCCCCCGTCGGGTTCCTTACTCGTGGGATCACCCTCGACACCATTCTGCAGGTGCGGAGCCAGGACCAGGGCCGCGGCATAGGTCGAGCGCTGGTGCAGCGAGCCCTGGCCAGCGAGGAACGGGCGAACAACGCGGTGCTCGTGATCCAGTGCATGCCTGAACGGTCAGTGGAGTTCTGGCGTCAGATGGGATTTGAGCCGCAGCGTCCCCGGCGCGAGCGCCGGACCAGCGAATCCATCTACATGCAGCACCTTTCGACCAAGCGCCACCAGCTCGCTGGCGCCGGCGAGGAATTGCAATTGTTGGTCGTCAGCACCTATCCAGAGCACGTCCTGTACATCGACAACCAGGTGCACCAGATACCGGCCGACCGAACCCATTACGTGATGGCGGAAATGGACCTTGAAGCGCGCACCCTGAAGCTGGCGCATAGAGTGTCAATCGCACATGAGCCCGCGCTGGGAGACCCAGTTGTTGAGGTGCTATGGGGCGGCCTAACGCTGCTGGTGAAGACGAAAGCCAAACGTTCTGCTGCCGCTGCTGCTGGAGTGACCCCCACGCCGAACGGGTGGGGTTGGTACCTGGATGAGATCAAGGTACCTGACAGTTTCGGTGCGGACTAGCGCGAGCGGTAGACGCCCGCCTTTTGTCGTGTGATTGGTCGTGGGCTTCAACCCGCGCCCTGCCTGCACCCAAACCCAAGATAGAGGCCTGTCATGCAGCGCGCATGGTTCGCGTTGTCCAACGCCTCAACAACGCGCCGCGCCAAAGGTCCGAGTCGGTTTGGCCAGTAGCTCATCTGGTACGGTCTCCCAAAGGTAGAGGCTGGCGCCTACTGACCTATCTTCTGAGGTGCGGGGCGAATGCGGCGTGACTGGTCCGCCAGGCGCCCATAGATCTCACCATTGGGTTTGAAGGTGCCGCCAGCTGCACACACGACCCGACCGGACTTAGTCACGCTTTCAACTGTGGTGTTGAAGACCAGCTTCGCGCCACTGAAGACGCCCACCGCGTCGCCGGCCTTGAGGGCCCCAGTCCAAGCGATTACTTCCTGTTCCTTCATGACGATTACTCCTGGGTGACAGCTGGGGCGTAGTGACTATTCAGGGTCCGCTTTACTACAGGCTTCAGCGTCCAGCCGGTGGAGCGCTTGTATTTGGCGGCGAAGTCATCGACGGACAGCCCCAGCAGCTTCGCATCGTACTGGTACCGCCGGATGATGTCCGCGCAATCCTCGCCCACGTGTCCGATCTCGACAATGTGGCCCTTGACGATTCTAAGCCCGCAGCAGGCGCACTGGCGCCGCTCGTTCGTAGGTGGGCTGACCATCTTGCCGGACAGAAAGCATTTTTGACGATCATCGAAGCGGCGCATGGTGCTCCTCGCGAACACAATTGTATTACATGACGATAATACTAACAGCCAGTTTTATTGCACGAAAGCACTTTCTCTCACTTGATTCTGTATATACACTATCAACCATAAACGTACACACGGAGTCATCACCATCATGATTAGCAGCGAAGAACTCAACCGCCTCATTCGTCGCGCAGAAGCCAAAGGCGCACTGGTGCAGGTCACATACGACCAGGCCGCGCAGGCAGAAGAAGGTCGCTGGATCATCGACTCGGTAAGCGTGATCGGCCTGGCTGGCATGAGCCCCTTCGAGCGCCCTGCCCTCGATGCCGGCGAGCACCTGCGCAAAGCGCTTGGCGTGGAGGAGCAGTTCGAATCGGCTGTAGATGAGTTGCCTGGCCAACTCGACGCGATCGCCAGTGACGCCACCTGGAATGGCGCAGTACTTCGCCACGTGCTGACGCTGCCAAACATCCCGAGAGACTACCGCGAGTGCTGCCGCCGCTACCTGAATGGCATACGCATTGAAGGTGACCGTTTCCGCCTGCAGGAGCTCGCCATTTTCCTGCGCACGCCCAAAACCATCACCTGTTCGTTCAACGGCCGGCAAGCACATGCTGCATGGGATGTCATCGAGCCGAGCCCAAGCGATGACAGCGACCTCTACGTGGTGACTGTCACGGTCGGTGACTACCACACGCTGATGCGCCTGCCAGCCTTCACAGAGCAGTCTGTCATCAAGGCGCTCGAGGGCTGTCGCTACCTCACCCACTAATGCCGGGCCCTGCTCACGCGGGGCCAGCCGAAAGCCCTTTCCCACGAGAGCGGCTTTCGACTGATTTCACGGTTCACAAGTATTGGAGGCATTTCCCATGGAAGCGAATCTGCCGGCAAGTGCCGACCTGCGCAGCACGTTAGAGAGCAAGTTCGTCGAGGTGCTGCAGCTGGCGCCTGGGTTCAAGTCGAGCGCAGCCCCAACCAAGTGGGCGGCGCTGTTGTACGCGGCCATCGAGCCGGTGCTCGACTTTGAGGTCGCGCCAACTGCCCAAGGCAACCCGCACCTCATAGCGGTAGCTGGCGCTTTGAGCGAAGACACCCAGGCGATCCGCCTGCAGGCCGTCACAGAGTTCTGCAGCTACATGATCGGCCAGGTCGACCCTGATCAGCGCCCGAACGAGTTCGCCCTGGAACAGTGGGTGGCAGGGTGGGACAAAACGAACAACGGTGACGGAGCGCGCAAGCTCCCGCCGGCGGAGGTCGAGTGATGGGTGCTTTGATCGGCTGGACACGGACCCGCCCGCGCCACTATCGGCATGAAACCGGCGCCAAGGTGTTCCCTGCGCGCGAGAGCGCCGACGGCTGGTCTGCAGTCAGCGCTGGCGGTGAACGGTCAGAGGGCTGTGCTTCGCTGGCAACAGCGATGCGCGTTGCCCTGGGCGGCCATCCTGCTGGCGCTGAGACACAACTCGCCACGGGCACTTAAGGTGCGTATCGTGCAGCCCTCTCCAAGATCAGGCCCACGGGGTGACCATTGAGCCAGCTGAAAACCTTCACCACCGACGCCGAAGACGGCTCCCGCACTATCGTCGCCACGACCTCACCGACCAGGGCCTCAAAGCTGCTTGGAGTGAAGTTCGCCGAAGTCGGCACTGCCAGCGCCAGCGACGAGTGCGAGCTTGCGCTTTCTGATCCAGGGGCGGTGTGGCGTCTTCAGCCAGGCGGCTCCAGCTGGAAGAAGATATCGAATGCCAGCAAGGCTGCCTCCTTCCCACCACAGGGCGGCGTGCGGCCTGGAGCTGGGCGGACGACCGGCGAGAACGGGCCAGTAAAGATCCGCTCTGTCCGCCTTGACGATGTACACCACGGACGCCTGATGAGTTACGGCGGAACCGAGTACCTCAGGAACGTGTTGGACGCCGAACTCCCCCTCGACGCGGACGAATGGAAAGCGCTGGGTGAGAAGGGTGTTGACTGGATACGCGCTCAACTGAAGCCCACCAGGACCAAGGCAAGATAGGGCTTGGAGCGCCTCCGCGGCAGCGGTAGAGTCTGGAATGTCTCCTCAGCGGTATGCTGTTGTAGGCGACCTAACCCAGCCAGCGAGGCAAGTATTAGCACCCAGCGTAAGAGCACCATCAGCGCCAAGATTGACCGCCAGATGGAGGCCACCCTGACGGATGTCCTCGAGTCTGTGGCCAACGGCACTCTATCATTCGCGAACAACGCCCAGGCGGCGCGCTGATCGTCGAGCACTTGACCTGCGACCTATGGGCCGCATGGACGCTGTGAGCCCAGACATCTATCGCAAGATGACAACGATCCTGTGTGACCACTTCAGGTTTGTGCAGCCGGTCAAGCTTGGTCGAGCCGGCACTGCTAGACACCGGTAACCACCTGCAGGAGCGCGCTGGCGCTTGTGGTGGTCAGGGTAGGTCCTTCGGACCTGGCGGGGGGAAGATCAAGAGCAAAACGCGGACAAAACAAAGGGGCCCTGAGGCCCCTGTGGGATTAGCTGGTGCGCGCACAGCCTCAGCTGACGGCCTCAGCCCCTTCTAGCATTTTCAGCTGCTTGTCGTCAGCGTTCGCTGGCGCCGCCTCTTTGCCCTGCTCAGGATCGGTCGGAGGAGTGGCGAGGTTCTTCGCATCCAGTTCAGCTTTCAGCGCGCGGAGCTCGTCCAGTTCGTCGGCGGTGACGGGGAGATAGAGCTTGTCGCCCTCGACCTTGACCTGATCCAGGCGGCCAGTGAGCTTGGTGAAGCTGTTGCGCATATTGTCGACCACTTTCTTCGGCAGGCTGGCCTTGATGGCGCCGCTCTTGATAAGGTCCTTGCGTTGCACTGGGCGGGGCGGATTCAGGGCTTCAGTCTGCTCGATTTCCTGCGCGCCATCCTTCGAGTTCTGCTCTTGCTCGTCAGCAGGCACCTGTGGAGTGCTTTCTACTGGCTCTGGTTCCAAGCTCAGAGCAGCTTGCGGCTGTTGCGTAGGCGCGGCCTTTGCCGAATCGCTATTGCTGGTCAGCGCGTTCATGTCGTTCTCACGCGCGTCGATCACACCTTGGATCATGTTCACGCACTTGTCACCGAACATGTTGAACAGTTCAAGCGCCAGGGTCACCTTCACGTAACCTTCGTTGATGAGCTTCTTGAGGGCGAGAGGGAAGTTAACAGTCGCTCGCAGCTGGCGAACACGCTCAGGCGTGCCACCAAACTCTGCGGCAATTTCCGCATCGCTCCAGCGCCACGCGTTGTACTGAGCGTAGATGTCGCCACGAGCGATCGGGGTGAAGTGCAGGCCGCCGTTCGCGTGCAACTGCACCTTCAGCTGCTGGGTTTCGTCACCATCGACCTGCTCTACACGGTGTCGACGAATCACCGCACCTTCAGATTCCGCCAGGGCAATGGCACGTACGCGGCAATGGCCGTCACGCATGTAGACGACGCCGTTCCTTACCACAACCTTAAAGGGCGGGAACCGATCGCCGCGCTTGTAGCCGTCAGCCAGCATCCGGATATGAGCAACTACTGCTGGCGATGTGTAGGTGCGACGGTTCTTGAGGATCCCGGTTTCCTCTTGAATGATCCTCCAGTCCATGTCCCAAGCGTCGACACGCTTGATCAACTCTGCTGCTTTGTCCTCCACAAGAGCGTCAGTTGCTTCCTTGAGTGCGCTGATGCTCTGCGCCTGTTCGCGAGGCTTTGCAGGCTTTTTTGCAGGCTTTTTTGCTGCAGGCTTTACGGCTGGGTTTTTCGCGGTCATCTTCAAATCCCTTGTGAAAGTTAATTGCGTGCTGTTTCTGTTGGCTCATAGTAGCGCGCAGCCCCGGGGCATGCAAATAAATTCGCATCCTGCGACCAAATTAATTTCTTGGCGCTCTACACCGCAACAGCAGACCGCCCCACCCAAACTATCCGGTCGAGGTGCTCCATTCAGGTGGCTATCAGCGTTGGTGGTTACCCCTGCGTAGTGACGGGGCGCACCCGAACACCTTCAGCGGTGGGCTCGTAATACTGGCTCATCCTCGCGGCGTATTGATGCGCCTTCTCGATAATCTTCACCCGACTGTAGAAGTGAGCCTTGGTGAAGCCAGCTCGCGCAATGACTGCCGCCGCCGGCTCACTCTTAACCAGGTGGTCATGCAGTGCCTGGATGGCTTCCTTACCCTTGATGCCCGTTCCAGCGACCAGTCCGTCCAGGTGGTCAGCTGTGATTGAACCTGGGGTCAGTGGCGCTGCCAGGGGTGGTGCTTCGTTCTCGCTCATAAAAATCCCGCGGTCTGATGGTCGCGGGAGTATACACATATCTGTTTACGACCCCGCCAGCAGAATCGCAACCATGTATGTATGGGGTGCGCTGCTGGCGCCGACCTCACCCTACCAGGCGAGCTCAGGTTGCTCGGGCTGTACGCTGGCGCTGATGGGGATCGGGGTGGCCTGGCGTTTCGGGATGGGGATATTGTTTTCGATCAGGAATTTCTCAGCTAGGAGCCGGAGCGAGTTGCCGCCCGTGTCTAGGCGCTCAATTAAGTTGTCCTGAGGGTTACGGACGCCCTCGATCTGCTCTTTCTTGATTCCAAGCACTTCAGCCATCAGCGGGTCGGTGCCTTCGTTCGACATCAAGTAAAAAGCCTGGACAGGGTGCAGCTGATCGTCGCGGTGGACACGGCCTGTTCCCTGCTCGTGCACAGCAGGCGACCAATCGAGCTCGCCATAGACCACAGTGCTGCAATGGTGTTGGAGTCCGTCAATGCCAGCTGAGGCGCGCAAGCTGATGATCATGACGCGGCTCTCGCCGGTCTCGAACGCCAGCTTTGCTGCTTGCTTCTGGGTTGGCGACTCGGTGCCGGTGTACCAGCTTGGGTTGAATTCTGCGAGCTTCTCGGCCCAGATCTGGTACACGTCTCGATGCCACCCAAAAAGCAGCACCTGCTCGCCGCTCTCCACCAGCAGCTTCACGAACTCGGCCACGTACGGAGCCTTCGAGATGCCAGTAGCGTGCCTGAGCAACACATCCAGTTGACCGGCCGCCTGCATGCGCTGCCCGCGGAAACCCTCGTGGCTCGCCAAAATGGTTTTGGCCAGAGCGATCGCATCACCCTTTACCGCATCCAGAACTTTCGCATCGTGCTCGATCTCGTGAACGATCTTCGAGAGCGCTGGAAGTTCACGGCCGACATCTCGACGTGTGCGCCTCAACATGATGCCTTCACGCCGTAGGTAAGCACCGAACACCTCAGGCTCCCTGAGCTTCGGCTTCTCATTCGACCCAGCGCTGATGCACCACTCTCTTAGGAACTCATGGTAACTGCCCAGCGCGCCAGGCGAGAGGACGTTCACGACATGGAAGAACTCGCCACCGTAGTTGAAGATTGGCGTTGCGCTCAGCCCCATGCGAGGGGAGGCTCTCTCGGCCATGTGAACGCACGCCTTATAGATCTCGGTACCAGGGTTTCGCAGTTGCTGGCACTCCTCGAATACCAAGTACTTTACGATCTCGCCAAGCACATCGGCCCAGCCACGGAGCTTGTGATAGCTGATCAGGATGACATCGGGGAGAGTGTCCCAAAGATCTTTGATGCGCTGGCGCGGCTTCTTGATGAGGGGATATGGTGCACCTGTCCGGACACGGTGCACCCGCAGATTGGGCAAGAACTCCGCCAACTTTTCAGGCCAGTGGTTAGGAAGCGACGCTGGATACACGACCACCGCTGGAAGGTTGCCAGGGATCGTCATCGGGCACATGGCGGTAACAGTTTTCCCGAGCCCTACATCATCAGCGAGGAGCATACCGCTCCTTATGCCGAGTTGAGCGGCAGCATAGCGTTGGTACTCACGCGGAGGCCTCGACAAGTCGAAAGGCGGCAACTCCATACGCCCGGCGACCAGTTCCGCCATGCTCACCTCGAGCTGGACATGCTGTTCCGCCAAGGCCTCGAGCTCATCTCTGTCGGCCCGTGAAACCTCCATGGGGTAGCGCTCCATAAACCAGAGCAACTCGCGGCTGTTCTCAGCTGTCGCCTTCAGGTGCTGGGTCTCGCCGGCTGACTGAGGCATACGAGGGAACACACGCTTCAGCCTCGCCCGTACCTGCGGCTCGCAAGATATCGCCCAATCAGTGCTGGTTCGCTTTATGGCCCCATAGGTCATGCTCATAAGAATTGCCTCGTGAGCTTGATCATCTCGAACGGCTTGCCCTGCCATACAGGGCGATGTGTGAAGGGCTCTGCTGCCCACCTAGGGGTGCCCGCTAGGATCACGCCATGCACCTGGGGAAGATTGATATAGCGATCGACCTGGTGCAGCGCGTGCGACATTGATCCGTCTACCTTGACCTCTATCACGACGTTACCCACCCAGAGGTCGACACGGTTCTTGGCATCCACACTGTACTCCCGAGTGCACTCATAGCCGTGCTGCTGAAGCACGTCGGCCATTCGCGCCTGCAGGTCTGCTTCATCACTGAACCTGTAGCCGTAGCGAACGAGCAGATTAGCAATTGAGTTGATCTTCAGCCTGGCCTCGGCAGTCATTCTTCGCCGTCCTCTTCGCTGTCGGGGGTACCACCCTGCGGTGCAGGCTTGCCGGCTTCTTCGATCACCATCATGCGCATTTCATGTGGGTGCTTTTCAGTGCCGAAGCACCCAAGGCGAAGCGAAGGCTTGCCCCAGGCATTACCCTTGCATTTCGGCACGGTGCAACAGAACTTCGTCTTACTGGATTTCTTCGCCGTATCGACACGCTCAATCCCCAATTCCTGCAGTCTTTCAAGGGGAGCCCGAGCAAAGACCTTCATCCTGGGCTGTGCATCATCAGCTGGCGCTGGGGGACTGATAGGGATCACCTCGGCTGGTGCTGGCGCCATGAGCCCGCTGCCACCCTCCCCTTTCACGGTGCCCGCCTCGAACTCTTGAGGTGAGGATGCGTCATCGCCCACTTCCTCGAGAAGCGGAGCGGCGACTAATGCTGCTGGGCTTGAATTTTGGGTAAGTTCTTCCAGGGCAGTTGGCGCCGAGGACAGATCCATGGCTGGCGCCGCTGGGGTGTGTTGTAGAAGCGGGTCGTCCTCCGCCGGCGTATAGCGGTCTAGCCACGAGAGTCGAAATGCCGTGTCGACCAACTCAGTTGTTGCCTGGTCGAACTTGCCCCCGTCGATGATGTAGACATCTACGTTCTCGCCCGTACGCTTTCCACCAGGCATGCCTGTTTCAGACGGCATCAGTCCGATGGCCTCGCACATGTCGGCCCATTCGCCGTTTCGGTACCTACGGCGCGGAGGCTTGTGAGAATTCAAATACTGGTCCAGGGCAACCATTTCGCGCGCGAGGATGCTCAGCGTCCGTGGAATTGGATGAAGAGCGAACCACACGGGGTTGAGTGATATCTCATGCGCGAAGTCACCGCTGCCTGCAGCTGGAACAAATTGATTGGCGCTGAAATGGCCGAGGCTGTTGTGCTTGCGCTGAAGGGTAATCATCACGAGCGGCAAACGACCTTCAAAAAGGTGCTCGTTGTAGAAACGATACGCACGGCTCAACTCCGCGTACGTGTCCTTGGTTGGGTCGACCACGACCCCCTCCTCGCCCTGGGCTAGATCCGCGACCGTTTCGAGAGATGTCATAGGGGGGGCCTCAAAGTTCGCAAGTAGCGTTTATCAGAATGAATTATCAGATAGCGATTGACAGCGTACAATTACATTGCACGGTGATATTACGCGCTTTGACCATACCCTTTCCACCTAGAGAGAATGGGTCGTAAGCCTCCAGCCTGCTTGAGCGAAGGTTTTACAGCGCGTAATATAATCCTATGTTGTTAATTCGGAGCAGATGATGGCAATTACCGTGGTGTGCATCACCCTCGCAGATGGCGGGCCTTCGCCCAGGACGATCCTGATTAAGGACACAAGCGCCGAGAACCTTATCATGGTTGCCGATCGCTTCATGTCTCTCTACAACGAGCACGCCCGCGTGAATGGTGACGCTTTTGTGGAGTTGAAGTGCTATGTCGACGATAGGGAGGTGCCGATGCTCACGCTTGTCGAGCAGGCCTCGTCAGCATATGCCGCGGTCCGTAGAAAGGTCTTCGGCGACAAGGGGTTCGTGGTCGTGAAGCATGAGGTCTCGGTCAGGCACTTTATCGCGCAGATCAGCAGCGGCAAGGGCATGCTCGACCAGGCACCACCGAAGTGGGTTGGTCTAGTCGTGCCTCCAAAACAGGCGAAGGCAAGGCTTGAATTGTCCCTGCCCACCCAAGATCCCGTTCAGGCGATTAATACGCCAACGGTTGCAGAGTCGCTGGCGCCAGAGTCCGAACCGATTGTGGAGCCGGCTAACGACGCCTCCGATGCGCGGCCACGTCGCATGCGGCCTGGAAACCTCGGAAAGCTTGGCTGCTGAATGGGCAGGGAGGTATTCTCCCCGCCCTCCCCGCTCCTCACTCCTCGTGAACCACCTCAATCGGTGGCTCTATCAAGCGATCCCGCACTGCCCCCTCCTCAATCTTCACGCTCGCCACCTGATCGCCCAATACTTCCTGCGCCTGGTATCGGGCGCCACGCTTTCCTGCACGCATGGCGATGAATAAAACGCTCGGAGCTGATGGAGTCATGGCCAGAAACTGGTGGCGCCGAATGCGTTGGACCAGTGGTGTCGGGCTGGCGGTTACTTTGCCAGCTTTCAGCCTGTGAGTGAGTGATGGGCCTCTGATCGCTGCCAGCAGCCCGTTCCATCCTGGGGTGCACATCCTGGACAAGACCCCTTGCCCCTCATCAGCACTGCTCGCCGATCCACGCACGCTGAACCACTCCAGGGCGAACCATGGAGTGCGTAGACCGTGCAGTTTGACCGCACCACCGTATTGGATTTCGTCATTGAACAAGCGGTCGCCCATGCATCACCTCGCTGATCGCTAATGCCGTGGATGAGCTGGTTTTGCAATCAGCTCGATAGGATGGCATTGTACGTTGTTAGCGAAATCGTGTAACTGTATGAATGACCAGTAGGAAAATCAAAGATCACTGCTGTAGTATCCTGCGGCGTTGTACCACACGAATAGAAAAAACGTACTACAGCAACACGCACGCCCGACAGTGTGAAACTTGAGGGTGGGGTTAAGTGCGCTCTTTTAGCGGAGGGCGAACTTTCCCATTGTTAGTTCCACTGCCTGTGGCAGTGCCTTGTCATGCTTAGGGGGGATTCGAGCAAAAAAAACCGGCAGTTACATCAGAGACCTTAGGATCGCTGGCAGGCGGATCGGTCGAAATGCAAAAGCCGGGTTATTCTGGACCTACAGAGCTTAGCGGAGCCCTGTAGCCGCAATAATCCAATATCGTGGAATTCAGGTCAAGCCTTGAATCACGAAAACCTGCATTTCCTCTCAAATACCTCCCCTCCTCACCCAAGTTGCTTTGTAAACCGTGCCTGCCGCGCACTGATGCTCTTCAAAGCAATGACCCGCCCTAACTACTCCAAGCGCCCACAGGCCGTACTCGACTTCAAGGCATCCCTAAAAGCGCGGCTCGGCCTCTTCGAGACAGATCCCGAGATCCTCCCAGAGCTCGCCTACCTGCGATCCCTGCGACGTACGCGCTGGGACGCCAGCACCGACTACTACGGTAACCGCAAGCATTACCTGGCTTATCGCGCGATGCGAGAAGCCAAGGAGGCCGGTCGTCCAGTTCCACGGTGGAACTCTCCACAGGCCGATACAAGCAGCTATCCGCTGAAGGCGCGCATTCAGATAGAGCGTGACACTCGCGGTGGACACATGATGCACAAGCAGCTGCGCCGCAGCATCTCCCAGGTCATGCAGTACCTGGTTGATCGGTGCGACATGGTGAGCGGCCTCTGCCTTAGTGTTCGCAAGAGGCGATATCGGGAGTTGTACGTTCGAGAGATCGCCCAGGCAACGCAGCTTGGCAAGAGAACTGTCCAGCGGGCGCTCAGTAACCTCGCCAAGCATCAGCTGATCAATCGTGGAGTTGCGCTGATTGGCATCACGCCACGCTTCTACAAAGCCATGGGCGTGATGACCGCCGCCAAGGTAATTGTTCGCAGCCTGCAGGATCTGGCTCGCATCCCAGGCTACCGAGGCCTGGTGGTAAACCCTGAGGGGATTGTCCCTCACAGGAATTTCCATCGCTTCAATCGTGCTGGCGCCCTTCGCCCATCAGTCCGCAAGTTGATTGCAAGCCTGAGCGTAGGCGGATTAGCTTCCGCGCCAACTGCGGCAAAAGAAGAAGTTCCACAGTGGAACTCTACCTCTGGTACCGCCCCTCCCCCGCCCGCGACCGGCCCACCTCCCGCTGGGCAGATCGACAAAGACAAGCGCACTGGCATAACTGCGCTGGCTAGCCTGAAACGGATATTGAACGACTGACCCAAGCAGTCGCGGATCCGCTCGCCTCCTAAACAGCCCCGCTACGACATTTGCATCCCTCTCGGCGACTGACATCGCATCGGCGCGCAGCACCACTGTACCGCACCCATATTTACCGCCCTGCCCTGACCAAAACTCTCGTTGAATGGTGCTTGTTTGCGCTGGCGCCATTAAGCCGGCGTCAATGTACCCACAAAATCAGGCACCCCAGTATGCTCAAACCAGGCACTCTATAAAGCGTAGCTTCAAGAAAGTAAGGAGCAGAGAATCGACCCGCGACCCATTAGGCGGGTCATATCCCAGATCGCTCAGATCGCTGCGCTCGCCTCGACGCACGGAGGTGG
The DNA here is from genome assembly GCF_009650555.1 of Pseudomonas sp. EMN2. Taxonomy (NCBI): domain Bacteria; kingdom Pseudomonadati; phylum Pseudomonadota; class Gammaproteobacteria; order Pseudomonadales; family Pseudomonadaceae; genus Pseudomonas; species Pseudomonas sp. EMN2. The sequence continues at coordinate 69,259 of NZ_VZZR01000009.1, read as the reverse complement.
CCGAGCGCAAAAAAGAATGCGGTTTGAGCCAGGTGAGTTCCACGGTGGAACCCACCGAACCCCATCGCCGAGTAGCAGCTGCCCTGGCCCCGCGCCTAGGCTATTCGGTCGCAGACAAGCACGGGCTTGGTAGCACGGTGACCGTCGCAAGCGGTGCCACGGAACCATCCATCTCAATCGGTAGACGCCACACCGCCGCTATCAACCGGACCAACCACCGCTTCCCTCATGCATGCCGACGAGTTGAGGCTCTAGCAGGTAACCTGGCCAAAAGGCTCGCACACCTAAGCCCACTGCGGCTCTGGCGATGTACGCCACACCAGAGCCACGATCTCTTCTGCGCTGGCGCTCGCGCAGGACGCCGGTCGACTGTGCTACTGCATGCCCAATCAGCCCGGCGAGCATGCCTCCAGCAACTGGTTGAAGCTGAGCGAGCCCCATAGACAACGAGTTCCACCGTGGAACTTGCGAGCTTAACTGCCCTAATCAAGCTATGGCACGAACAGCCCAGCATGCCTCCTCAATCGACTGCAAGTCGGCGTCGGTTCAAAGCCTAACTACACGCAGGCCTTCGACCACCTCTAAGACCAGGAGACTTGGATAGCTGTCATACCCTTGCATGTTCGTAGCAGCCATTGAAAGTCGCATGCGGCCTGCCTATTACCAAGGAGCAACATCCACCGAGACCATACTCCACTACGCTGCAAACAGGTTTTGGCGACGATTTGGCTTTTTGTGACCCGTCGCAATAGGAAAGTTCCACGGTGGAACTAGGCAGGTGAAGGCTTCACTGTCGAGCCCCCATCGGAGCGTACGATCCACCTGGGCTAAAAAGATCATAGCTGACACCCTCGAGGCGCAGAGGCGTCTCCTTGGCAGCAATCGATGGAGGCAACCAAAACCCACAGTGAAACACTGCTGGGCCAAAGCGATCCTTCTGCCGGGCTCGCTTCTGCAAGCAGTGTTCGCGCTTAGATGGAGAGCCTCGGCGGAACTACAGCAGCCATGGTTGAGTTCCACCGTGGAACTCTAGCCCAATGTCTGCCCGAGGCGACAATAGAGTCGTCCAGCGATAACCGCGCATAGCCATGCCGCACCTTGTCACCTGGCGGTGCTGAAGGGAATGAAGGAGATGCGAGCTAGGTCCAACATGGCACGTGGATAGAATGGGGTGGAGGCACTCCTACATCTCAGCAATGCAGCGCATGTCAACGTAATGGCAAGGCCACGTCGGTGTGCGCATACACTCATCAGCTACAGCCGCTGCGCACGATCCACACTGCCCCTCAGAGCCAATGGCAGGTAGGCAGCAAGCGGGGTCGGCAAAGTTCCACCGTGAAACTCTGAACGAAGCTTCAGACCCACAAATATCCAGCGCAAGGAAAGGGCTAGAAGGCCGATAACCATCTGCGTCAAGCTGAGCAGCCAGCTAAGCCCAGGCTCACTATTGGTGGGCAATACAGATGCTGCTTGGCAGCTGGAGGGGCAAGCTTACTGTCGCAGCGTACGACGCCCGCTTCCCTCAAGGGCGACTCCAGCGGGAAGCACCATTGGCGTTACTCCGCGGGGACGAGGGATGCCAAGGTCTTTTTGCCTGCAGTTCCACCGTGGAACTGTAGGTATCCCTCATGCATACAAACGACGACCCACGCAGAGCATGATCTTGGGTCAGCTTTCGCGCCGCTCAAGCACAGCACTGGAACAAGGCAGCCACATCTGACGTGTACCGTCAGAGGACAAGGCGGATGCTGCTAGGGCGGGGGCCAATCTCACTGTCAGTTAGCTTGGTTGACATACCCAGCGCTAATCATGGCAAGCACTATGGTGCGAGTAATGGAAGTCCCGATCAGCGGCCGGCCGGCTGGCTACAGCTTTCTGTGTTAGCGCAACACTCACATGATCACTGCGCCCTGGTCATAGACGCCACTACCATGCAAGAGGTCTCAGAATCAGCTTCGAGACTCGCCCTGGCCGGCGGCGACCAATCTCAGGAAAGTAGTAGCTCAATGTGCTTCGACTACTGGATGCCGCGGCTTGCACTGTGCTGATCCTGAACAATCGGTTGAGGTGTGACTGGCATGACCGCAACCGTTACCCAATTACTCCTCCCAATGAACATAGCGAAGCTCGAAGCCCCATTGCTGGTGACGCCGAAGGGCCAGCGATGCCGGCTTAGACACTACAGATCAAGGGTGGGGAGGGTGGCCCTGCATTGACATCCTCTTTGATCATTCCGTCGCGCGCCGACGTCTCAAAGCTTTAGCGCCCAGGTCGATCACTTCGAATGAATGCTAAGTGGGACTGGGCCCTTTGGATGTCCACCTCTAAAGGACATCACCTATTGCTAGCCATCACACCAACCCCAGGCGCTAAGCCTGCATCGCGGCAGAGCCAAACTAATTGCAAAGCTACACATGGCGCTGCCTCACACAGCGAGCAGCAGGCGCCAACTCACTGTGATTGCGCAGCACGGTATCAACTGCCCAACACGGATCATAGTTCCACGGTGGAACTTTTCTGCACATACTGGCAAATGCATAGGTATTTGATAGTTGCCTAATGCGAATTGCATGGGTTCGTATCCTCGCGGAATTCTTCGTAACCAGTCATCTTGGGCCGCGTACACACTTAGGAGTAGTCCTAGTGATGCGAAGCTGTACGCTACAGTCCTCCCACCCCGTGCTAGCGCATTCTAGGCGCTAGCACGGGGTGCCAGCCATCGTGCAGCCCTGAGCCTTAAGGGAAGCGGACGCCAGGCTGCTATTGCATCGATACAGACTGTTTAGGGCAATGCTGACCCCTGGCGCGACAGATCAGCGGGGCGCCAACCGGCCAGATACGGAGTTTCTGTGCTGCCCACTTATGGTTGGATAATGGGGTGACCGGCGCAGTCAGTGAGCGTCGACGCGCGATCCTGCTTGAACAAGTTCGGTAGGACTATAAATTCCATGTTGGCACTGCGACTCTAGAACTTGCGTGCGGTAGCCGCCCAGCATGCCCTGTTTGCACAGCATCAATCTGCGGCGTCCACGCATGAGAATTGACCGGTACTCACAGATCATTCACCAGGCGCGCTTTATGGGTCAACCATGGTACGACCCGACTTGAAGTACGTGCAGCGTCCTGATGCGCAATAACACTAGGCCTGGACAGCGGCATAGCTTGGCGCTTTGAGGCATTGGATGGACGGTTAAGAATTAGCGAGGGACCCACCGGCACGAAGGCATGGCCGTATAGCGAATGGCGCGCATGTCTTCAGCGGAAGATAATTTAAGTAGGGATAGGGTAGGGCGGTGGAGGGCAGGAAGCGAGGTTACAACAGTGGTGGCTTGCCTAATCATTGCGTTTGGATCGTACGATCCAAAATGACTTGAGTTCAGCCAAGGCGGGGTGAAGGTGTAAGTGCCAGGATTATGGGGCAGGGCATCGATAAAATCTACCCCACCCCCGTAATTTATGAACCGATCCAGAAACTGGCAACCCCATCCGGCTGCCCATTTGCCCGAGCCCTTGCTTCCGTGTCAAGCAATGCCTGGGCCAGAGACTCCCTATTCATGAACTGGTCCCGCAGAGGGTTGGCTGTTCGATCCCATAACTCAATGGCATCAGCGTCACCTGGCCACGGTGCAGGAAGCATGAAGGAATGTTCTCGATCAAGGGTGGCTTGCCGCGGCCCGTAATAACTTTGGTTGGTGATCATTGAGTGCCCCAGAAGGGCCGCTATCTCATAGTGGGTGAAGGCGCCAGACCGGCGGGCCTCCTCTGCAAAGACATGGCGCGCAGTGACGAAGCTGATGGAGTTACCTTCGAGAACAGCCGGACCAGATGTTGAGCGCGCCGCTCCGACAAGCTTAGCCCTGTTGGCCTTTGATATTTCTGCATGGACGTGGGTGATCGGCACCTGTGCGCTTTTAAGCACTCGTCTCCATGTCCTTCCGAGGAGCTTCCGCCTGCGCTCATAGAACTCGTCAAATGCCCCCTCATCTTCATGCTTCTGGACAATACCCAGGAAGATCTGAAGCGCGCTCAGTTGCTGCGGCGGCCACCCATCAAGTACCAGGTAGCGTTTTTCCTTCAACGGGTTGTCCTCGCGGCGACCAGACTGCTTTAGCGACTTGACCTCCAGCACCTTCGCCTGCGTGCGGTTTGTGTCGGGGTCGAAGTGGTTCTCAAGGTACCGCGCGTAGGGCCATTCGTGTGGGCGGAGGCCTGTCCACACCGTGCACATGAACCACATTGCCGTTTCCATGCCAGCGATCTGGTTCCTGGAGGGATTTCCTTTGCTGTAAGCGGGTTCTGGAGGCATCAACTCAGCGATGAGCATGTTGAGTACGGGCTCACTCACAAAGGACAGGTAACGGTGATTGTTTTTCGACGAAGCGACGAAGAATGCCTCGTCATCAATCTCGTTCCGCAGCACATAGTCCGCGCTCTCAGCGGCAACAATCACTTTCTCATCCCTTTGCGCCGGGGGTATCCATGAGCGCAGCCGCTCCGTTTCCTCACAGCCGATCGACTCCAGATAACTGGCCACCCAACGTCGATAGCAAAGGGCGGTAGAGCCCGATAGCCCTTTGGAAAGCACCCGGTCATCTAGCCACTCGACTAGATCACTGACCCGTACACCGCGAGCAATCTCTGCGGCAGTCCGATTTGCGCCGCCTAGCTCGGAGGAGGGCATGCACTGAGGTCTCTCATCAAAGAAGGTCTTGAGGATCCCACTGGCTCGGGAAGCAATGTCAGAACTAATCACCACAAACCACCTCGATCAGATACGAAGAGGTGACAGCCCAGGTGATGCTGAGCTGCCAACGCAAATGTCTGTATCACCAAAAAAACCAAAAACGTAATAGATTCGGGACATTTTAAAAAAGTCCAGACACCGATACAAGGCCCTGTCCGTAGGCTGATACATGAAATGTCCAAAGGCTGATACGGAAAATGTCCATAGCCCGATACGAACGCGATGAAGATCATCGAAAACTCAGAGTTGACCAGCGTTAGAACCCAACGTGTTTGACGGACTGTAGGGGGAGGGTAAGGGGCGTATTCAAACGGCAAAGATACGGCGCTAGAAAACCATATGTACGCCATTTCAATGGCACAGATTCGAATCGGAGAGCGAGCAGGGGCCTCTTGATCGGATGTGGTGCTCTTTTGACATTCCTATGGCATTGGAATGGCGTTAAATCGCCATTGTTTTGGTCCGGCCGTGAGCGCGTCAGAAATGCACTATGGAACGACCGGATGCTGGCCAGGCCTTGGCTGGAAGGAGTACGCGGAACAAGCGCGGTAACGGCACAATGGCGCTCAACAGCAATAGCAGCTACACCGGCAACACCAGCAACACCAGCAACACCAGCACCACCAGCAGCACCGCCAGTCTGATCGTCCCCAGCGATACAGTGCTTGGGACCGGAGCGATCAGTGCCGCGGCCAGTAACGTCAACATCGAGTGGCCGAACAGTGTGCAGGGTAATAACTACCTGACGCTTTCCGGTACCGTGGACAGCGCAGGTCCCTTCTGGACCTCACCGGCGGAACTCCTACTGTGGCGGCACCGATATGCAGGCTGGCCACCTTGTAGGCGGCAACAACCCAGTGCTGGATGTCGGGGGACTGGGAGTGGCGACACCAACGACCTTGATGTCAGTACTGCTATCACGCTGGGCAATGTCATCGCCGTCAGCGGCGCACTCAAAGTACCTTTCAACGGGCGCCGCGTTCCGGCGGAGCTGCTCGCCGCCGTTGGCATCGTGAATCAGGCCAATTCTGCTGAACTTGGCCTGTCGGGCAGCAACGGCTATAGCAGCATCCTTCATACGGCACGCCATCTGCTACGCCCTCGCGGGTGCTGGAGGTGAACTGATTGCTGCTGGCAGCATCCAGGGTGCGCAGGGCGTGACCTTCGACGGCACATCGACACTGAAAAAGGCAGGGCAATTGAGTGGCACCAATGGCCTCGCAGGCACCACCAATGTGCAGGGCTGCCCAGTAAGTGGATGGCAGCCTGCCTGGCCTGCAGAGCGGTCGACGTCCGCATGAGAGTGAGCCCGACAGGCTCGGTGGTAGTGACCAGCGATGGGGCCTGGCTGGCACCCTCCGGCAGGATCTTGAGTGTCTGCTCCCTGGGCAGCGGCTGTAACTGCAAGGTCCCTGCGGGCCTCTCAGCGCTGACGACATTAGAGGCGACGGCGTGTATAGGCTGTTCGAGCACTGCAGCTCGCAGACCAAGAACGGCATACCGATCGACAGTTCGTTGGTGCCGGTCAGCGACATCTATTACTGGTAGTCCTCTGTGCGGATTTGGCTCCCTCAATGAGGCCCTACTGCTAAGCCTTCTATAGACCTGCAGCGCAGCGCTACGCACGCTGAGGTCGGCCGCTGATTTGGAACCTGTGGACATAATGCACAGAGCGCTGTCCAAGTCATGGCTATTCGTGTGGCCCTTATGGTTTACACGCGTCGTCCAGCGGGGCGCGGCGAATTGCCCCCTTTTGCGCATATCCACGTTTTATGCTGGAGCAGGCAGGGCTCTTGGCCGCCCCATGGCGTCAAATCCGTACTGCACTCAGTTTTAGCTTTGGCTCAAGTAGCCGCTGGCTAGACGACGGTGACGGTCCGGAGGTTGGCGATGTATCTGGCCTGTCTCTTCGCGGGGGGCCGAAATACCTCTAGAGGTTGTGTCGCTGGCGACATTTGATGGGGCATCAGCACCGCCGGCGCAACTTTCAGCCATCCTGGCATCGGCAGGTGTACGCGACGAGCTTGGCTGGTTTGTGGGCGAGCACGCGAAGTCGACGCAACACCTGGCAGCCCTGCACCTGGCTGAAATCTTGATTGCCAACTCATGAATCTTCCAGCTGAGGTTGATACCCTTACTGTGATGAGCCGCGTATTGGCTGCCCTGATCGAGCCGCACTACCCGAAGGGTGAAGGTGGTCGTCCGGCCTATCCGCTGAGGGCGATACTGCACGTGCATCTGCTGCAGAACTGGTTTGGCTACAGCGATCCGGCGATGGAGGAAGCGTTGTACGAGACCACCATCCTGCGCCAGTTCGCTGGACTGAGCATGGAGCGCATTCCCGACGAAACCACCATCCTCAACTTCCGCCGTCTGCTGGAGAAGCATGAGTTGGCGGCGGGGATTCTGCCCGTGATCAACGGATAACTGGGGGGGCGCGGCCTGTCGCTGCGCCACGGCACTATCGTCGATGCCACGCTGATCCATGTGCCGAGCTCGACCAAGAACCAGGACGGCCAGCGTGACCCGAAAATGCACCAGGCCAAGAAAGGCAATCAATGGTACTTCGGCATGAAGGCACATATCGGCGCCGCTGCCGAGTCCGGCCTGGTGCACATCGTGGTGGGCATGGCGGCCAACGTGGCCGATGTCACTCAGGTCGACCGACTGCTGCGCGGCGAAGAGAACGTCTGTGCCGATGCCGGCTAAACCGGCGTGGAGAAGCACCTCGAGCATGAAGGCTGCCAGGTCATCTGGCAGTCGCGGTCCGGCGCAGTACCTACCTGAAACACGGCAAGCGCAGCCTGCTCTACAAGCAGCCCCGCAAGATCGAGAAGGCCAAGGCGCAGGTGCGCGCCAAGGTCGAGCGCCCGTTTCTAGTGATTAGGCGCCAGTTCGCTTACGTGAAGGTGCGTTTCCGCAGTCTGGCGAAGAACACCGCGCAGCTGACGCTGTTCGCTCTGTCGAACCTACTGTGGATGGCGCGTCGACAGTTTCTGACCATTGCAGGAGAGGTGCGCCTGTAAGGCGAGCAATGGCTGCTGCGCTCTCGGCGGCTAAAAACGCAGCAATGAGCGGATGATCGCATCGCTTTTGATCGATTCTCCGCTTTCAAAAACAGCTGGGGCTGAAGTCGGCCAGAAAGACATGACTACTTCAGACCATCCCTAAAGGAAGGAATCTTTATGCATATGGAAATGCTGCCATTCCTGTGGCATCACAATTATCGCTGTGGTACTGTACCACACGTAAGCCCTGGCCCCTGTGCAAGGGTTTATTTTTGACCCATCATCGCAAGGTTTAATTACATCCTACGGAGTTTTTGATGTTCACCGTTTCCTCCAGAATCAGTTTCAAGCTGGCTCTTTGTGTTGCAGTGGGAAGCCTTGCGGGATGCGCTGGCCAAGCTCAGGTTTTTTCTCATTCCGCGCAGAATGGCCCTTCGGAGCCTGAAGAGCTTCGCCGCTTGAGTGAAATCAAAGGGCGCACACAATCCGACATGGCCAAGGACGAGTCGATACAGCTAAGAGCCGACTCGCTCAAGCAAGAGGCCCTCCGTGTCGGAGCCCAGTCTGGGTTGGCATACCGCTACGGAATGCTCATGGACTACTGCGATTCGGTCGAGGCGAAAATGAATGTGGTGTGGAACCTCAGTCAGTTCGTGCGAGACGTGCATTTGCTGATTCCAGCTGTAACCGAGGTTCGCGACCAGTTCACCAAAGAGGATGGGGAGATTCGTCGCGTACAGGCGGGTATCACTGTGACTGAAGAGGCAGACGTGATCTCCTCCACCCCAACATGGCGAGACTATGTGTACCAGCGTTACGACGTGCCCGAACTGCCTCATGAAACACTCTACCCGGTGGGTGAAGTTGAAGAGCGAATCTGGAAGGCAGCTCTGAAGCAAGGATGGGAAGCTGGCATTTATCAGGCTGATGCGAATTTCCAGGACCGTCTAAACCAGCTGACTCGTGCAGTGGAGGGCCGTTATCAGTACCTGACCCTTGAGGCGCGTGGCATGTTTACGCCAGCGGATCTCAAGGTGGTGAACTCACAGGTAACGTTCCAGGGGCGGACCATGAACGTTGGCGAGCAGATCATTACTGTTCGCAACCAAGGTAACTTCACTCAAATGCAGACCTGGGCCCCCGTATGGACACGATAGCCACCTCGCCATCTATGGTCGTTCCTGGGGTTGCCGCGTCGTTGAACTCGACTGAGCCGTTGCCGGCGCTACCTGAGCCGCTGCCGGCAGCAATTAATATCGAGTTCCTAGACAAGCTCCTGAAATTCTGCTTTGACAAAAAGTGCTCAGATGTTTTCCTGGCCACAGGAGACCCTGTGGCTGTGATGTGGCAAAAGTCTATTCGGTTCTTTGATACTCGCGAGTTAGAGTACGAAGAGATCAGCGCGTTGCTGGATAAGATGTACGGCGACCCAACAGCATCGATGGCAGTGGGGCGAGGTGAGCCCCTTGATAGAGCTTATTCAGTCGAGATCGGTCGGAGGAAGTACATTCGATTTCGCGTGAACGCTACTGCCCACATGGCTAGCGGTGGCCCTGGGCTTGAGATCACTTTCCGTGGCATTGGCGACAAGGTGGAAAGTCTCGATGCGCTGGGCGTTGAGCCATACATAGCGGACAACTGCAATCCTCCAGACGGTTTGGTAATTGTTACTGGGGTGACAGGTACAGGTAAATCTGTGTTGCTTGACGCGATGATGATGAAATTGCTTCAAAGCCCAGAGGCTAAGAGGCTTTTGACATTCTGTGCGCCTATTGAAAAAGATCTCCGCCTCGTAGTGGGGCGCACTGGACAAGTCATTCAGCATGACATTGGCCTTCCTGGGCAAGGCGGGCATGTCAAGACCTGGCTGGAAGCGGTTAAGAATTTTCTGCGGCGTCATCCGCATGCAGTACTATTCGGTGAAGCGCGCGACAAGGCAACTATCGAGGGCGTCATTCTGTCTTGTTTGTCTGGACACTTGACGTTCACGACTTCGCACGCCTCGAGTACTCACATGACAATACCCCGAATGGCTGATGAGTTCGGCGCTGAACGAGTGCGAATTTCAAAGGCGCTCTGCGAGCAGGTCCGATTAATCGTGACACAAAAGCTTCTGCCGAAACGTGATGGCCTCGGTCTTGTAGGCATCAGGTCTGCATTGAACGTTACCAGGCCGATGCGGGACGAACTACTCCGCGCGTCAGTAGACCACATTCCGATTTTGGTAAAGGAATATACGGAGAGCCACGGGATCACGCTGCTCGCGTCAGCTGAAAAGCAGTGGAAACTCGGAAATATTTCCCAGGCCCAACTCGATGCAGTAGCTGAAGAGGTGACTACAGATGATCCTACGCACTGAGAAAGATGAGGAGATCAATACTGCCTTTGTGAGTAAGCAGTCCAAAATCAACTTTAAGGTGATTGAGGTCCACAGTGGCGTGCTAGTTCCACTCTTGATTTGGCCGATGCTGCCTTTCCCATTTGTTGGAAAACTTTGTCTTTGCGCAATCATTGCGATGATTTTGTTAGAGCGACGTGGTTGGACGATTGGGTATCTCTACCGTCGCTTCAGGCGATGGGCTGCCGGTCCATACCGCACCAAAACTAGCCCGATGGAAAAATCCCGTCTGGGCAAATATTGATACTGGAGAATATAGTGAAAAAAACTCAAAGTAGTGTTCGCCCACGCCTGGTCGCCGATGATAATGGCTTCGCCGATCACAAGATCGTTCAGGTAGGTCAAGATGGTAAGTTTTTACAAAGCAAGTTTCCTACTCTGATTCAAATCGGTGGTTCTTCGCTGACCTCCATCGATGGTGCAAAAGAAGATACCTATAATGCCGAGAGGCCAGCAGCGACCGAAGGTGGGCAGGCAGGTTCGGTGCAATACTGCTGCAGTGTTGCAGTTACAGAGCCCATGCATATCCGTAACCAGGATTATCCTGTAAGTGAAGCGAACCGGGTGCTGATGCACCACGCTCTTCACAGGTCTGGACTGGCAGGAGAAAAGGTTCGCGTTGGCGTAACCTTGCCATTCAGTGACTTTTTCAAGGCGGACGGGACGCCGAATAAAGAACTACAACAACGATGCATTGACAATTTCATGCAGAACAACGTTAAGGCCGATGGGGCTGCATCAAACCCTGAAGTCGTCGAAGTGCGCGTCTATCCCGAGGCTCTCAGCGCATTTTATGACTGGGGTCTCGATGAGAGTGGCAACATCACCAAAGGCTATGAGTACCTCGAAGAAACTGACGGGAGCATGCTTATCGTCGATATCGGCGGCTCGACAACTGACATCGTTTCGTTGCGAATGGTGGAGGGGAATCTTAAGATCGCCCATGATAAGTCTGGCTCGGTTAAGCTGGGCGTTTTGGATGCCGGCGAGGCTATCAACCTTGAGTATCAGAAGGCTTTTGGCTCAGGACACAACTCGGCGCTGTCTCCACGTATGGTAAAGAAAATTCTCGAAACCAAACAGCTTGTCACTCCGGGCGGAAAAGTGGATTGGACATCCAAGGTTGACGCCGTTATGTGGGCCCTTGCGCAGAGAATCACTGGCTTCATCACTCAGAAGGTCGGAAATATTTCCGAGTACCAGGTCATTCACATCGTTGGTGGCGGCGCAGTACTTTTCAGAGAATGGCTGAAGGATGTACTTGCTGGCTCGAGCTTTGGCAATGAGTACTCCATCGCAAACGGGGTTCTGAAATACATGATTGCTCAGGAAGAAGACGGCGAGTAAACATAATGGCTCGTAGAAAAATACTTTCTGCCAAGTTTCTGAAGTTGCGGACTGGTGTTACGTTACGAGCGACTCAGCATGATGTAGAAACGAACTCTGAGGTTAGCCGCTTGATTGATCTGCTCGTGAAGCATGAGCGTACGGGGGATACCTCGTCCTTCGTGCTCCGAGCAATGCTCAATCAAATGCGGCTTGATGAGGCCGGTATTCAGTCACCCTTGCCGGCTGCTGAGGCTGCTCCTCGCGCTCCATCACTGCAACAAGTTGCCAATCAAAGCGAAGCTGCAGAAAAACAATCGGATCGGGTGCAAGTACCATCATCCAATCCAGCTGTTTCATCGCCGAGCCGCCCTACCATGGCGCCCGCGGCAAGCGAGGTAGAGGGTTTACCACCGCAAGTTGATTCGTTGATCGATTCGCTGCTGGTGCGCCAGCTCGAGCCAGCGCCAGCACGGGTTGATCCAGTTCCTGTGCCAGCGGTTGAGTCGGGCGGCGCTCCGAGCCCCAAGCGAAAGATGGGGGCTGGGGTATTGGCTGCTATGGGTGGGTGAATCGGGATTTGCGATAGCGGGGCAAGGCGCCCCGCTTATCACTCACACAAACGACTTGTTGAGAGCTTCGCCGTCGAGAGTGACCATCAGCGCAATGCTGGCATTCCGGTCGAAGTCCATATCCCAATCATGCGCCTGCATTTCGCACTCGTACTTTCTGAGTCGGACACGAGTCTGATTTGGGATCTTTACTGACACCCTGGTCATCGACTCATCTTCAATCACTGCAGCGGCCATTCCAGGCAGGATCTCAGTTTCGATGCAGTGTTGCCCCCTGTTGTCATAGGCATAGTCAACGAGTGCGCGAATCCACGCACTGTGGCTGGGCTTCAACTCCCGCTTTTTGGGGTGTAGTGCTCCTAGGTATCTCGCTTGAAGCTCAGCTCCGCGGGAGAGGATCTCGTAGAGGTCCTCTCGAAATCGATACGAAGCTTTTAGTGTTGACTCGGCACCGAAAATCTCTGGCCGCCCGACTTTGTTAGCAGTCATGGTTTCCTCTGCGCATTGAACATTGGGCTGGCAGCCCACCAGCATTGCCGCTCATAGTGGAGGCAGCTTGCGGCGAGCATAGCACGTTGGAGTTGAATTTATAATATAGTCGCGGCGCGCGAATGTATTTGACGTGACCTATGCCCTCATGCACAATGAGGTACGGATAAGGAAGCGCTCCGCTTCTAGTCATGCAAGGAGGTGAGGCATGGGGGATGTGCGTCGCAGTTCTTACCAGGACTGCACCAATTTGATTGATGCTGCTGCTCTGGCTGTGGCTAAGTCGCCAGCTGGCGCGGCTCGAATGCCATGGACTACAAAATTACTGGGTGGTGAGGCGCGGGTCTTGCTGCTGCTGGCTCAGCGTTATGGGCTGCTCGGGTTGGCCCGGAAAGGGGAGGGGGCCAAGCAGACCTTCAAGTATTACTACTCCCGCAATGCAGTCGGGAATTGGTTTGCTGAAATCTGGCCAATGTGGAAAGTCACCGCCTGGTTTGCAGTGCTGTCGTTCCTGGGGTTCGGGTGCTTCGCCAAAAAGTCAGCGGCCGGTTGCCTGGTGGTCGGGGTTGCGTTGCTGCTGGTGTTCGGCCCAAGGGCTGCCTGGGCTCTTCGAGCTTCGGTGGTTGCGGCGCCACTGACGCATTATGCCGCGGCCCGAGAAGCCTTGCCCATGTTGGTTGCTGGGGCGCTGGGCGGGGTAGTGCTGTGTGAGTGGGCGTTCGTTCTGCCCTGGGGGGGCGCAGGGTTGTCAGCGTTCGCAGCTGACCTGCAGGCTTTGCTCAGAGGGCTTCTCGAGCCGCGGCAACTTTGGGGATGGCTTTGGAATGTGCTGGTGACTTTGGGTGTCCTCGCGGGTGGCTCGTTCCTGTTCTACCAGGTGCTTGCAATTGGTATGGCGCGTAACTGGCTGGATACTGCATATCGCGATGGGCTGGTAGTCGCCGACCTGGAGCCAGGCACTTGGTTTTATCGGGCAGCAGTAGGTCAGCGGAATTCGTATGCGGGGCTCTGCGCGTTCGCTCTCAGCGTGCTGACGCTGTCGGCAATCGCGCTGCCATTCCTCAGCTAGTCTTTCACACACTCGATAAAAAAGGGCCCCAAGTGGCCCTTTTTTGCTGCTCTGCACTACCCGCCTTTTGGTGGCGTTGGCGGCTTAATGGGGCCTCCACGCATCGCTGCGTGTTCGGCTTTACCAACGAATGCCATGAAGTTACCGCGGACCTTTTCCTCGTTGTGGCTATCGCCAGTTACCTCTTGCCCGCCGTTGACCCAGCGCAGGCCTCGCTCGAAAAGTTCGGAGGGTAGGCCGAAAACGCGCACGATCGCTGAGTACCCAAACATGAGGCACACCACGACCGCGCCGATCGAACTGAACAGGAAAACGAAGCCTGATTCGAGCACGCCACTCACATAGTCGAAGAACCAAGACACCAGGGTCGACAGGGGTCTGAGGGCAATGAAAATTGCGAAGAAGCCTGCCACACGCAGGATTGGGGCCAAGTACAGGCCAAGCATGAGCATATAGCCCTGACGGGTGTGCTCTGTACCCCAGCCCTCCCGATCTGCGGTGCCGTGTGCTGCAAGCCAGAACATGCTGATCAACAGGCACTCGATGTAGAAGAGCATCCAGGAGATAACCCCCATGAACCAGATGCTCAGTGGGATCGTAGGCAGCACCACCCCTGCAATAAAGCCTATACCGATCAAGATCGACAGAATGGTATCCACCATTGGCAGGAGTGACTGAGTAATCGAGTCCAGCACTGCTAGAGTGACTTTCCCGCCGGCGGCGACAGTGTTAGCTCCCAAACCAATTGGGGTAATGAACCCCAGAATGTTTGACTTGGCGATGTCACCGACCTGGGCGATCGAGCTCGCTGCGAAGGTCATACCCGTTATGGTGGCAGCCTTCGACATGTACATGACCTCTGCGCCGGTACCGATGGCAGAGCCGATGTACTGGATGTTGACCAGCAAATCATCCGGCGAATTGCGTTGAAGCGCTTTTTTGGTAATGCTGCTCAGGCCTGCGTAGAGCGCCATCTTCATGGAGCTAAGCAGGTCAGTGCCTTCTGCGCCGGCACTGGCGATTGCAGATAGAGACGGAATCGGCTGATTCAGTGACTCTGCCGACTGTTTCAACAAGCTGGTACCGCTTGCGCCATATGCCTTCTTCGCCGCCAGCAGACGCTGGGAAAGTTCCTGCAAGCGCTGGTCCTCGAGCCATTCTGTGTCCATCTGGGGTTCGATCGTGTTGACGGTCATCAACTGCGACAAGCTGTTGATTTCCTGCTGGTTGATCGAGATCTGCCAGAAGACTGTACCAAGCGCTGGCCAGCCAGCATCGATGGTCTGGGTTTTCCAGTCACCCTCTTTTTTGGCCGACGAGTTTGCCTCGCTCACAGCTGCGGCGACGATTGCTTGCCGGCCATCATTGAAGGTCGCGATCAGTTGACCGATCTCACCACTGAGGCCAGGTGCCTGCCCGCGAGCCTCAGAGAGGGCCGATTCGAAGGTTGATTGAGCGCTCTGCCCACTGGACTGCATTGCCTGAAGTGAAGATTGATCGGCCATGATCTTCGCTGCAATTCTAGCAACCTGAGGCTGTAGGCCTGCAACGAGAGCGACGAGCTTCTGTTGTGAGGACGATGCGAGGGTTGAGGAGATTTTCTCATGATCGGCAAAGTCCATTGGACCAGTCTTGTCAGGTATATCTCCTTTGGCTGGGCTGGTGACGTTTATGCTGCCGCAGTATTCAGACCTTGCGTTTGCGGCACGAAATGAGCTAGCTGGCTCTTTGTAGGAGTACTGGAACTTCGTACTAAAGCCTTCGGCAACCGTGCCAACGGTGGCTTGTTTGAATTGAATAGTGTCGGTATTGGTGTACGCATTTATGTACTGCTTGCATACTTCGGAACCGATCCACCCGAAAATCACCTCTTCGCCATTCAATAACGAAATTGGGCGGTATGCCCCGAAGTCATACAAATAGTCCAAGCCTTTTTCCATTAGGACATTTGCATGGTCGTTGCCGGCGATCGCGATCGCTGTCACCCCGTACTGAATTGTCGAAAAGCCACTCGCGAGTGGAACCATCAGGATGGTAGCAACGCTGATCCTCAGTGGCATCCAGAACGACGATACCACTTGACCGCCAGGTACGCCTTTGTTGGCGGTTTGGATGACGTAGGTGACACCGCCCAAGACAGAGAGAGCAGCCATCATTACGAGTGATATGGTGCACAAGGTGAGTGACACGACCGACAGCAGAGATCGCTCTCCGTGCGTGCCCGTTTCGGCGCCATACGTGATCCAATTGATGATCTTGCGGCCAAAATCGTAACCAGCGCTGGACTGCCCAAGCGGCTCGATCGTGAAGCCGTCTGCCGCCATCACGTTGGCGGTGGCCATTGCCAGACCCAGGCCCAAGAGCACCAGGCTCCAGTAGTAAACAGACCGATAGGTCATCGCGAAGTCACCTCGGTATTCGTTGGCATGACCATTGCTGCACGCCTCGCGCGCTCCGCGGTGAAGGCAGTATGCACCTTGTGGCTAAATATGAATCTGAATCCGGTGAAAATCACCAGCGGAATTGAGACAAGTAGCCAGCTGTTCCAGCTTTGTCCAAACACAATTGCCAAAGTGATACCCCTGGCGAGCAGATAAAACGAGTAGGAAAAGGCTGCAGCGGCGGAAGCCATGATAACTCGATGGCCGATGATGCTCTTGTCTACATAGTCATCGTGGATCAATTCGGTCGCGATAATAACTTTGTTGTGAGTTATACCGTCCTTTGAAATCTTCCGTAATAAAGGGAAACTGGCGCGGCGCCTCAAGTGTTGTGCTTGCCGACGCCATACGTCCACACCCAGGAACCAGTTGAAGAAGACACGGCGAGCGAAACTCGGTTCTTGCCGTGCCGTCGGGGCCTGAGTCTGCTGATCTTTTCGCCCAAAATCCGCCCTTGCAGAGGCCTGCGAGGCGTCCTCGGCTACCTGGTCATCGCTCATCATCTCTTCCCCTATAAACACCGAATTTCGCCCAAGACGCTGCTTAGGCAAGCGCTAGCTTGTATGGTATAAAGATATTACACGTAGTCAAAACTATTTCTGGTGAACCCCATGGATCAACCCTCAAGGCCCCAGCCCACGCTGCATGGCGTCGGGATTTTGGACAGCGCGGTGGTATCTCAGCGCTGGGAAGCGCTTGGCAAATCACTCAAGGCATTGATGGCGTGGATGGATAGCCAGGAGACCTGGATCCAGGCGAGCGGCGATAACAAGCTAGTTGAGGCCCTCGCCGCGCTCATCGAGCTTTCTGCTCAAGAAGGGGCGGCCAAGCACTTTCAGAATCTAGACGTCGCCAGTTCGCTCTCACAGCTTTTGGCATGGGTTGATGCCAGCCGGTTTTTCCGCTTCCTCGAAATCATGGACGAACGCATGCCGAATTTTGTGAACCGGTTGGTCGTGTCTTTGGGGCGGCTTGGTGGCGATCGAGCAGTTTTCGCAGACCTATTTTTTGAGCGGGTCACGGTGGTTCACAAAAGCGAATTGATGGCGAAGATTTTCGATTCGCAGCGTGCAGCGAGTATTTCTCGCACCCTTCAAACGATACGTGAGACTCGGAATGTTTAAACGATCAGTTGCCGCAACACTCATCGTCGTTTCACTGGTCGGGCAACCTTCAATGGTTTACGCCGATGCTGATCCAGCAGACTCGACGTGCGAAATCGACGAGTTGATGGAATCCAACCGCCTGAACATGGATAAAATGGCAGTTGCGGTTTATGAAAAAAATCTGCAGAAACCTTTGTCCAATTTAATTGAGACCGCACCGAACGTAAAAGACGCCAGCTGCCTACCGATTCTCGATACGCTGGACTCATTGATCAGGCTGCGGATTCCGTCAGTGGGCGGCGCAATGGGTGCCATTTTTGCCAAGCTTCGCGACATGGCCTGCAAATATGCAAACGACTTCATTGCCGGCGTGGTAGGGAAACTCAACTACAACATCAGCGATCCATATGGTGTGTTCGCTGTAGGCGTTGGCGCCACGACTGGCGAGGGCGGAGTTCAAACCGAACGCTATGATTTCTCGAAAGTAGTCAGCGACGCGGTTCAAAAAGCCGCAATCAACAAAGCAAGAGAACTTGCTAATGAAGCTACTGGGAAAGCAGCCTCGCAGTTGCCGAGCCCTACTCAAAACCGAGTCCCGCGAGTTCAATCCTCGGTCGATAATGCATTGAAGGACGCACTCAATGGGCTCTAAATTACTAACGCTTATCGCTGCTTCCCTCCTCGTGCTCCAGGCTGAACATGCTTCCGCTACGGGAATTCCAGTGTTCTGCTACAACTGCCAAGAGGCGACCAATAACGCTGCGCATGCGGTTCTCGATGGCATCCGGATGCAGACTGAGGCCTTACTGAATGCGCAGGACTATGTGCTCAGAACTCAGAGTGGCTTCGATGTAGCCATCGCCTCTGCGCAGGGCGTCACTGAGCAGCGCATCAAGAATGCTTACGCCATGGATCCAAGCATCGCAAAGCCTCGGCTGGCATGCTCACAGAAGAACACGGCGACGGTGCGAGCGGCTGCAGGTGGTTCAGTTAGCCAGCTGCGCAAGGCGCTGGTCGCAAAGACCTCTGATTACAACGGACGCGGTGCCAACCTTGCACCAGGTGAAAGTCGTAAAGAGTATGCGATCAAGAATGTCATCGATGTATTAGGTGATGAGGCATCCAAGCCAGCCGAAGTCCTGCTTTCGCAATCACCTATCCCGAATGACGCAGCGGCTATTGCTGCTCACCGTAAAGTGAAGGACGTGGCGATCAATCCTTTCCCGATTGAGTTACCGTCTGAAGAGGATATTAAGCGGATCAAAAGTAATGGTTCTCAGGGTGAGAAGGAGAAACTTGCTCAAAGCTACGCCCTGAACACACGCCTTATTACAGCTCAATCGATTACCGACGAAGATGAAGCTAGCCGAATTCAACTCATCAGTTCTGACTCATTCAAAGAGCAGATTGATTACATGACTGAGGCGATGGACTCCGAGACAAGGAAGCTTTGGTCGACGGGAAAACTTTCCAGTTATCAGATTGAAAAGCTCGGCGCGAGCTACAGAGCTCTTTCGCCGCGATGGATCACCCAAATGACGGCCTCCCCAAGCCCT
Organism: Pseudomonas sp. EMN2; assembly: GCF_009650555.1. Lineage (NCBI taxonomy): Bacteria > Pseudomonadati > Pseudomonadota > Gammaproteobacteria > Pseudomonadales > Pseudomonadaceae > Pseudomonas > Pseudomonas sp. EMN2. The sequence continues at coordinate 50,550 of NZ_VZZR01000009.1, read as the reverse complement.
GAGGCCGTCAACAAGGAAATCATGCTTGAGCTGGCTGAGCTCCTGCATCAGCAGGGTATTGCAAATGAAATTTCTCGCAAACAGATGATGCTCGCTGCGCTCAAAGAGATTCGCGAAGCGTCCCAAGACGGAATGACGACGAGGTAAGTTATGGCTGAAGAAACTCAGGTGCGCCACCATCGAAACTTCTCTGAGGATGATGAGCTTGCAGAAGTTCGAGCTGCAATAGCTGACTCACGGCAGGGCTTCGATGTTCAGGGGGAAACAGTGGATCTCAATATCGAGCCGTCGATTGGCAGCATCGATGAGTTGGGCTTCGACGACCTGCTTGAGGCATCGTTGCGTCATACAGAATCCCAGAACACGTCGCCGCAAGGGGACTTCGATTTCGACCCAGCCATCTTCGATGACGATCAAGCAATGCCGCTGCCTGCTCCTGATGAGCAGCCCCAGCTCGACCCAGAGTCTGCACAAACCACAGCTTCGGCACCCGACTCCGTGGAGGATGACCCCTTCGCGTTCAAAGGGCTCGCTGACCTTGACGACGGTGTTGGTCCTCAGTTTGGCGATTCGCAAAAGCCGGCCGACTCGGTGCCTGGACCCGAGTTCGAAGACGAGCTCACCGAGGCCCTCCAGGATGCGCGCGCGAAACAGCCATCTCATCAACTAGGCCAGGATCCTCTCAATGGAATGGCACCTGGCAGCCATCTCAATCCAGCTGGTCACGATGCAGGGCGGGTAGAAGTTGGTCTCCTGCAAGGCATGAGTCTACTGGGCGGTGCCGGCCTGGCGGCACTGGCACACCTCATTCGCAACGGTGGTGCTGCGGCGAACAACGCTATGCAACAGCATCGATACAACAAAATCACCTCCGAGGTGAATGGTCATACCCAGCAGATCGAAGACGTGGTGGGAATGCTGAATGGCAATGGCCTCAGTTCCGGCCTGCATGGTTTGAAGGGGGCTCATCGCGATGAGTTCGTACAGGAGTTCTTGGAAGAGCCAGCAAATCGCGACCTTTTCAACAAGCTGCTTTCTTCTGTGGGTGCACTGTCAACTTCAACTTCGAAAGCTGCGGTCGTGGGATCCGGTGCTGGCTTGTCTCCCGAGCAGATCGAGAGCGACATTCAAAACCGCATCAGTGACGTACGAGACCGCCACAAAGAGGTCCTGGAGGCGTTGAAGGATCAGAGCGGCAAGTCTGTGGCTGATCGTTTGAATAGCGTAATCAGCCAGCTTGCAGATTTGATCAAGTCTATATTCCGCCGCGCAACCCAGACGCTGGGCATAGGGCCGCGCCCAGGAATGTGATTGCCAAATGACTCGAATGCCAAACGTATGGGGGAGACACAGCTGTGCACAATTCCGCGCGATCGTTTTTGGCGCTTCCATTGTGGTGGCTGTCGAGTCTGCACCGGCAGGGTGGAAGGCCAAGCTCCTAGAGCTTGGCTTCTGCTTAAGTGGGGATGACTGGTACAGGCTCGGGGCTCTTTCGCAAAGCGAGTTTGAAGATCTTAGTCCGGCCATCACCCTGGTAGGTTTTGACTACTCCTTCCTTCGCGGCGGCCGCCGCCTCTCTGAAGTTTCGTCTGTCTCACCGATTCTGACGAACCAGCTTCAGGCCTTATGGTGTAGAAATCAGGACGCCATACTTCTCGAGTTAGCCTGGCATGGTGTAGGAACCGTCTGGGAAGCTGCCGATTGCATGTCAGCAGCGATTTCCGGCGAAAGTACAGCCCCTGCTCGTGCGTTGCGCAAGTTGGCGGCCCAAGGGCTGGATGACCGTTGGCACGGCCAGGGCCATGTGCACTTGGTAGAAGGCGGATGCTCAAGCGCTGCGATCCGTGGCTCCAAGTTGATTGGGCTCGCCGGTGAGAAGCTCAGTAGCGTGACCGGATCGAGTAGCGATGATCATTCATATCTAGTCGGACCTTTATGGCAGGGCGACACTCTAGCGTGGACTGCGCGTCCGGACGGCGACCTCGAGAACCTCTCTGTTACCGGGATACTAAAGCCCGCGGGTGGTTCCAAGCGTTTATGGGATACACACATCGCTTGCCTGCTGCCGCAGGGTCATGCGGCAGGTGAGGGCAGAGAGATTTTGGACAACCTATCAACCATGCACTACGGCACCAGTGGCGTGGTTCTCCGCTGTGAGCATGGACGAATTGGTTTGTTCTTTGCGGAAGGTGATGGTGTGTATCACTCGCTGGGGATCTCCCGAGAGATCGCAGACGCAGACTTCCAAACGGCGCTGCCTGCTCTAGCTGAGCAGCTCCTTGAAATTGTTACCCGCAAAGGGATGGAGGCACGAAGGCTTGCCCCATTGCTCGGACGTGCTGACGGCAGTGATCAAGGCTACATGGCGACCGCGTTGAAGAACTATCGGTCGGTAGCTGTCATACAGTCTTTGCGGGAGTCGGGCCGAGGAGCAACCCTTTCGGACTATGAGATTGATCAACTGCTGTGGATGCTCGCGGAACCGGTGCACTCACTGGCCTCCTGTGTGATATCGGTTGCAAGTGGGGAGTTGCGAGCACTTGACGTAGGCTGGATCGAGGACGCCGTCCTAAGCTCGGATGCAATTCGATCGTACTTACGAGGCGAATTAAACGAACTGCTGCCTATGGCGCCGGTGATGGTGCACTTCTCACGCTCAAACTCTATATCTGGTGGAGAGGAGAGTGAGCAGGTCAGTTACCACGACTCGCTTCAGCATCTGGTTGATCATGTGAGTGATGAGCTCCGAGCGAGCGAATTCAATCAACAGCAGGTGAGCGCCGGTCTCCGCCGACTTGATCGGATCGCTACGCTGCCCAGGGCCCAGGGCGCGCTTGATTCGACCTGGAGTGCAGAGCAAGTCGATCTTCAGCGATGGACGTTGGCTGAGATTTCGAGCCAACTTGAAGGCCTGCCCGATCTTCAAGGATTGGACATCCACGCTCTAGCTCAAACTGCGGCCGATGCAGTGCATGGGCACCAGGGCGTAATCATCTCTGTGCCGCTCTACGACGGCGAGCCCGAGTTGATACGCGTGCCATGGACACCGACCGCACTAGTCCAACCGCGCAGCACGGTATTGAGTGTACGGCGGGAGGTTATGCGGCCAGCCATTCGATTTCATATCGACGCTCTCCGCTACTCGGACCCCAGCTACAGCGAATGGCTGGAGAGCTTAGATGGCCGGCATGACTGTAACGCTGAAAGTCGTGGAGGAGGGGCGGCGAATAAGGGGCCGGTTAGCTTGGATCAAGACGAACTGACCGTTGGGCGTGCAGATCTTTGGCCAAGGTCCGATCTCAACCGTCTTGCGCGAGCTTGCTCCGGTCTGCATAGGGAACTCGTCCTGGCCATGTGGCATGGTTTGCCTAGTGCCCCCCGTTCTGCGGACAGGTTGGCCATCAGGGCTTACCGAGCCCTCGTATTAGGTATGAAGCGGGCGTGCGAGTCTAGTCAGCGCCCGCTCGAGCGAAGCTGCAGTCGCCAGGTTGAGGTTTGGTTCCGCGATTCGGTTGAGTTGATCTGCGCAGATCAGGTGGTGGGTCGGCACTATACGGCGTGCGAAGTGTATTCTTCTAGCCTGCAATGGAGGCCACGCGCTGCATCTGGTGCTGCAGTGAGGGGCTTAAGATCAGTCGCAGCGTCATCGCCGTTATGCAGCGAGGCTCGCCAGACTGAAGTACTGATTTCCGTTATCTCGCACGAATTGCTGAAGGTCTGCGCCTTAAGCGAGCTGTTACCTTCCGCAGGCATGCGCGCAGCCGCCGACATACTTGATCGCTTCGCCGAAACCGGTGCCATTGACTGGTTGTGGGCCTGGCATGCATGTGAAGCACACCTGATTGAAGGCGCGGACTGGGAACTACTGGAGACGGCAATGGTGGCAAGCCGTGGCACGGTCGAGGGGAGGGGGTCAACAGACGCGCGTGCATGGTCTGCTGAACGCTTCGTGAACTGGATCTGTAGTCCAGTAGCCCCACCCGTGCAGGCGCCAACTACTTTTTTCCGCGTCCGTCGATTTGTCGAAAGCGTTTATGCGCTAATGAACCTTGGAACACCTGCAGTGGTTTGTATGGTTATCGACCGCTTGCAACAGAAATAGGGGCAGCGAATGTGCTGGCCCCTAAGAGGTTAGGACTTTTGAGGCTTCGAAAGGGCCACCCAGTCTGTTGCGAGCGGCAATCCCCCGATGATTACCACTTCACCCTGGGTACTTCGGAAGAAGACGAGGGGCGTTCCCGAACCAGGAATGAGTTTGTTGGCTTCCAAATACACGGCCGCTGCGGGGCCGAGCTGGCCATAATCGCCTTCGGTCAGACTGGCGATCTCGGCGTGGTGTTCATCGGACTTCCATCTGCCAGTCATCATGTCATCGAACATGGCGAGGCCTTTCGCTTTGTCGAGATCGTAGGTTTTACGTAGCAGTCCAGCGAGGGGATAACTCTTCTCGTCGTTGAATACCGGTATCCAGCGGAAATCGATGTCGTAGGCGCTGGCCAGGCTTTCCTGCTGTTTGTAAAGCTTGTGGCAGATCGAGCACAGCGGGTCAAACATGACGTAGACCGGGGTCGATCCTTGAGTGTTTGAGATGTAAGGAAGCTGCTCTATCCCACTCAGGAAGGCTTCGCGCTGCAGCCTGACGGTAGCAATCCGAGACTCCATGTCGCGATTGATCTTTTGGTTGAGCTCATCAGGGGCTGGCTGCCCTATGTTCGCTGCTGCAGGCGCGGGAAGCGATGAGGCCGAAGGTGGCGGTGCAGCCTGGGCCCGTGCAGACGGTGGCGTGAGACCGATCTTGCTGCGTTTGTCCATAAGTGGCCCATTCAGCAGCTTGGAGCCATCAGCCGATAAGTAAACGAAGCCTGCTGTCTGAGGATTACTCTCATCTGCAAGCATGTCCACCTCCCATATCCAGGTGTTCATCCCCAAGTCCAGCTTCTCTACACCGCGGATCCTGGCGCTTGGCAGTAAACGCTTGATGAGGCTTGTGTCCACGCTTTCAAGGATCGAATCCGCCGGCGTGGCTGGTGGCACAGGAGCTTGAGATTGCTCTGCTGTTGCAATGGTGGCTACCACTGCTTCGCCTGCACCCTGCAGGGGGGGCGTAGGCTGGCCAGGGGGGAAGAACTTGTATGTAGCGAGCCCTCCCGCCAGCAGGCAGACGATGACAATGCCCCCTAGGGAAAAATATCGCTTACTGGTTGAGGTTGGGGCGGCCTGTGATGATCTGGTTTGCATGCTTGATTCCACGGTGCACTGATACGGTTAACGGTCCAATCCGAAGCTGTCGACGATTGGTTTAACATCGTTCAATGATACTACACGTAGCAAATCAATCCTGCTAGGATACCGAAAATTTGCCGGCCTAATGCCTGGGATCGAAGGAAAACACGTGGCTGATCACGCAGAACAGAATGCTTCCTCAAAGATGAGAGGTCTTGAGGAGAAAGTCGACGCACTGCTTGACATGCATGGCATGCTCGCCTTGCTGGAAAGCGGTGAGACCGCGCAAGACAGTCGCACAATCAAGAACCGTGTGATTGCTGGGCTGTTCGTGCTTCTGGCTGGATCGATGGCCGGCAACGCCTATCAGTACTACAGGGAACCAGAAGTCAAAATCATCGGGGAGACTCCGGATGGACGCTTCCGTGAGATTCCAGCACTGAACGTAGCGATCTACAACGAGAAGCAGATTCTCGAGTGGAGCTCAAAATGTGTAGAAAGTATCTATAGGCTTTCATATGTCGATTGGGAAAGCTCGATCAATAACAACTCCTTCTGCTTGTCTGACGGAGGTCGGAAAAGTTTCAAAGATAGTTTGGTAAAAGTTGGGCTTACTAAGTATCTCAATAATGAAAATCAAGGGACAATTTACGCAGTAACCTCGACAGCTTCCATCATGAAAGCGCAGACCAACCCCAGAGCAGGCTATTCGGAGTGGATTGTCCGGGTACCGTATCGAGTCAACATTGATGGTCGGCAACGAGGCACTCTTGACGTCGAGATGACAATGAAAATCCGCCGCGTCTCCTTCCTGATACGTGGTGATGGCCTGTGGGTAGAAAGCTATGTGGTTAGGCCACGGTAATGCGGAGTCTTAAAGCAATGAAATTTAGCAAGACTTTTGCATGTATTTTGGTCTTGTCCGGCTCATTCGCTAATGCCGTTGCCGAGCCGCAGGACAATACCGTGCTGATCGATGACTTGGGTGAGGCAACTCAGGGCATTTTGCAGGCAAGCCCACAACAGGTGCTAGAGGCACGTAAAATAATCGGTGATTTCCAGGCAGCTAAGCGCACCCCGATTGTTGATATGTATGAAGATATCGCTAGCGAGCTTCTGCCTCTGGATGAAGTTTTTGAAATCGGTGCAAAACCCAACTCTCGGGTGCCCCAGATATTCATTGCCAAAAATCTCGCTACGACAATTAGCTTTGTCGACGCGTACGGCAACCCATGGCCTATCAGGGCCACCGCTGATTTCGTGAAAGACTCCGTGGATGTGCGAAGAGCTATCGGTGGAGCAAGCGAAGAAGGTCAAGCAGAAAAACCTGATATTAAAGACCCTCAGGCTGGTTCTATCGATGTCTCTGCGCTTGTAACTGGCGCAACTGGCAACATGACCGTCTATTTGGTCGGGCGAGCCTCGCCGGTAAAAATCGTCATGATCGCCAAGTCTGGCGTGTTTCATCAAATGGCGACAATCAAGGTTAACGAGGTTGGCCCTCAAACTGACCTAAAATCGGTTGGCCGAGGCGACGAAGTAAAAATCGGCACCAAGGCAGACCCAGACCTGAATAGTGCGCTCTATGGCGTCGGCCCGGTCAACAGTAAAGAGATGGATGTTGAAGGCGGTGAGGCCAGGGCTTGGCTCAAGGACAAGACAATTTACTTGCAGACGCCGCTTGCTATCTTCTCCCCAGATGTCCAGGGCGCGACTCATGCTCTTGGCCGATACAGGGCCTACAAGATTCCATATACAACCGTGGCCTGGGCAACCAATGAGGAGGGGAAAACGGTCTCGCTCCGTATCAAGCCTTCGAGGACCGCAGAGATATTCGATGAAGCACTTCAAGGGAGCGGCCACTGATGACCAATGAAGCAATTGATGACCTGGACCTTGAGAGCATTGGTGCGTCTCGGAACGATCGTATTTCTAACAATGGTACTCAGTTTGAATTGCCAGAGACCGGCGGGAAGGCTGTCAAAAGCATTTTCAATCCACGGAATAAAAAACGTGCTGTCGTTGCCATCGGGGTAGTTTCTTCTCTCGCGGCAGTTGCCGCTTTCAGTGTTTACAGAACAGTTACCGAAGAAAAACCTGTGATAGGCTCTGGAACAGCTACAGGCGGTATTACCAGGACGGTGAAAAATGGCCAGCCGAGTGAACTTTCTAAACAGGAAGCTGATCGCTTTAACAACGAGCAACTTCTGATTGAGCAGCAGACCGATCCCAGTGCTCATCCAATTGCCGTCGTGGAGGAGCGTACAGATGATCACTTTCCGCGCGCCCGCTCCTTAAAAAATCCCGAGAAACTGAGCGAGTCAGGGGCTACTACAGCGGAAACTGATGGTCATCAAAACAGCAACAGAGCAACCTCATCGAAACAAGCTGTCTACAGTCAAGACATGAAAACGCTGGTGACTGAGTTGATGAATGCCGAGAAGGCAACGCCTCAATATCGGTCGGTGAGCTGGTCGTACGCTGCGCCTCAGTCTTCTGGTGCCCGCCAAACCGTGAGCAATTACTCGAACAATGGATCGCCGGGCACAAGTAGCAAAGTGGTGGATGGTGAGCTGCCAGATCAGTGTGCTAACCCGATTATCCGAGCTGGTCGGCAGTATTTAGCCAGAGCAATCACTGCTGCGAACAGTGATATTGGCGGAGAAGTATTCGTAGAGATTCTCAACGGCCCCCTTCGTTTGCATCGAATGATTGGTGCTTTCGAGAAAAAGGAAGATTGGCTCAGGGTTGAGTTCAAGAGCCTCGTCGGCAAGTCCGACCCGCGGGCGGTGAAGGCTATTGGTCTTGATCTCGAAACGTCTCTAAATGCCGTAGCCGGCGATGTTGATAATCACACCCTGTATCGATACGGCTGGTGGGGTATTGGCGCTGCAATGAAGGCTGTTGGCAAAGCTGCTCAAAGTAACACAAATACGGAAACCGTTTTTGTTGGTGACAACGTAGTCCAGAACACCACCAAGGACTCTGCACGAGAGCTGAAGATGATGATCGGTTCGCTCGGGGAGTCCATGGGTGACGTATTCACAAATCGTATTAATCGGCCCTCAACGATCAGCCTGAAGGTAAATGACCAGATGGGGATTGTGTTCATGACAGATGTCTGTGGAGATAAGTAAATGACTGTCGCATCAAACCCTAGTCCACAAGAACACGGGCTTTCTGTTGTTGACGACTATGAATTCCGCTCTGACTTTTCTCGGGGCAACACTTCGCCAGCGCAGGAACCAGCAGTTGGTGGACAATCAACCCTGGGTGATACCCATGAGCCCGATTTCGATCTGAGCTTTGACTCACTGGGCCACGACCAACAACGGCGAGAACCAGCCGTAGATGCTGTGAGCGAAGTTCGTCCGGTTGAACATCACCAGGCTACTCCACCCCCCCCGCAGCGAGCGTCCACTGCTGAAACTGTACCTACACCTGAAAAGGTTGCACCAGCCAAGGAGACCGCCGTCGGCCTTATGGCCAAGTACAAATGGCACATCTTGGCGACTACAGTAGCCGTTGCGCTGTGTGGAACCGTACTAGTGGTACGTTTGTCTCCGAATGATACGGCCGCGGTTCGCCCTGCCACTGCACTGGTGCAACCCCAGACGTTCAACCAGAGTGGGCCGTTCGAACAGCGGGTCCAAGTGCAACAGCTGCAGGGACAAGTCGTGGAAACGGCTCAATTAGGGCAACCCTACCCAGCAGAGTCTGCGCTTGTTCCTGAGCCGTCTGTGGTTGAGCTCGAGCCTGAGCCGTCGGTGCAACCGGTAGGCCACGAGGCGCCTCTTCAGGCTGTTGGGGCAGCCCAGCCTGCCGTCGCCCCTCTTACGGAAGAAGAGGTCTACTACGACAACATGGCTGCAGCTGCTAGCAACACTGGCCAGGCTGCCACAGCTCAAGCATCGATACAGCCGGTCAACCAGTTGCCAGCCCCTGCACCACAAATGGCAGACACCCGTTTCGGCGAAGTTAGCGCACAACTGAACCGGACGAGTGCTGACGTCGTCAAGCTTCTTGAAGCTGTACAACTGCTCCGGAATGAATTTGCGACGCTTCAGCAGCAAGTCAAAAATGACGCGGGCAAAACCTCTGCGATGGCACTGCGGTTGGACAACATCTCTAACCAGCTGACGGTTTTCGAGAAAGCCACCAACCAGAAGATAGAGGATGTCTCGAAAACTGCAGTGAAAGCGGCGATGGCTGCTCTGGCTAAAGGCACAAAGAAAGACGACAAGCTTGTGCTCACGGGCGGGTCGATGGTCAGCAACTCGGTACCAGCGAAGTCGCAGGCAGTCCCGCGTCCAACCCAGGTTGCCGCTGTGAAGCCGCAAGAGCCAGTTCGTTTGGTAGCGAAAAGTCCAACGACCTCCTGTAACGGGCCGATTTCTCAGGTATGGGCCGTGAAAGGCGTATCAACAGCAGCAGGCTTTATCCGTCGCGAGGCCGATGGCCTTGGCATCATGGTGAATAAGGACAGCGAAGTACGCGGTTTTGGCACAGTGATTTCGTTTGACCCTGCTAACAGGGTCATTTGCACTACCAGCGGCAAGATCGTGCAGCGTTAATCGCCATGGACTTGATCGAACTGGTGGTTAGCTTCAGCAGTGAATATTCATCACTGTTAGCAGCCATCATGTACGTGTTTGCGTTTATTGGCTTTATGATCTTTAGCATTGGCGTTCTACAGATCGTGAAGCTTGGTCGACGTGATAATGGTCTGATCACACCTGTATCCAGCATTGGATGGAAGCTTATAGGCGGGGCGAGCCTGGTGAACCTTTCAATGTGGGTGAAGGTATGGTCAGGCTCACTTTGGGCCAACTCCAATCCCATGGGCCTCGACGGGTACAGCGGGGGAGGTTCTGGATTTGAAGCGGCCCTGATGGCTGCCCTGGGTTTAATGGTAATAACTGGTTACGTCACTATGGGGCGAGCCTACGTGATGATGTCGCGCATTGGTACCGTTCAGATTGAGGCGAGAAGTGACCTGGTATGGTCTGTGGTTTCTCGTTTTGTAGCTGGTAGTCTTTTGATCATGTCAATGCACTTGAAAGATGTGATCACTAAAAGTGTTGGCAATATTTTTGTATCATGAAGGAGCAGGAAATGAAGAAGGTCACGAAAAAAGTACTTAACACAGCTGGCGTGTTGTTACTGACGATGTACGCCAATTACGCTTCGGCGGACTTCAAGTGGTCCGATATTTGGGCGGGCTGGATTGATGAATTCAAATCTGCTGGGCCAGTTGCACTGGGTTTCTTTGCGCTCTGTGGTTTCATTTATTGCGGCTGGTCAATCATGTCAGCAATTTCGACTAAAAAACAGAATCAGCCTTTGACTTGGCAGTTCTTTGGCGTTCTGGGTGGTGCTCTTTGCACCATCATCCCCGTAATACTGATCGCCACGAGCGGCAGCGTCTCGAACGGGCAGGGCAACACCAGTAACGCTCTGTCTGAACTGAACGTGAATTACTGAGGAATTACCAAGGTGATTGGTACGGTTGACAGTCCAGCGTTGGCAGGAAAGCTAATTTTAGGTGGCTGGGCACTGAACAGCTCCCTGTCCGATATTGGATTTAGCATTCTCGAACGGGATTGTTACACGTGCCAGCACTGCGGTTTCGAAAGCCGTCCCAGTAAGAAGGTCAATCATGGCTTTATGGTGCCAGTCGACACCAATAGCCCGGTTCTCGTAACTCGCGAAGTACATTCTGGAAAATGTTTATGCCAGCTATGTGCAAGCGCCCTGGCGGTCAACTGGTCAGTCGTGAGGCAGACCAGTGATGAAGAGTCTGCGCCGGGATGTCTGATTTGGCTCCCTGAGTTTACACAAGAGAAGATTTCGATTGTTGCGAGCTTGATTCTTGCGACCTCGAATAATGTGCCACCATCACACCACCTGTATGAAGCGGCGTCGCACGCACTTACTGCATTTAATGGTAGAACGGCCCATATGGCCGCTAACGTTCAGCTGTACAAGAATGATAAAGATGAAGAGTTTGTTCGCGCGCTATCACTTTTACCGAGCGAATACTTTGACTATCGAGAACAAGCTTTAAAAGGGGTGCGTTTCTGGCCAAACCCAAAGTTCTGGGCAAAGTCATCCCATTACTGGCTGAAAGCCGTGTATGAAAACGCCGCTGGATTCGAGTGATCTTTCTACAGGAGTTCGCCAATGGCATCGAAAATGGGTGTTGCGCTTTTCAGAAAAGCGTCTGCATTTAGCACTGATGACAACGTCGCATGCGAGTATGGCGGAGAGCCATTTTCATTTAATGCGCCGGCGAGCCTACCTAAACAGACTCTTTGGGTCACCAATCTCTCAAAAGACAGCTTGTTTGAGGCAGGGTTGCACCGTGTGCCCTGGCTAGCCGCTGATGACTATTTTCGAACTCGGCTATCTCAGATGGTACAAGAGCTGGGGATCTCCCAGCAGTCCATTGAGTACCAGGTTTCCCTCCTGGCAGAAATTCTCGGTAATTCGTCGGCAATGTTACGAGCGCAGCTTGGCCTTGTTGAGTACCCTGCATATGGAATGCCTCAAGCTGTAGGCCAGCTTTACGGCAGTGATCAGCCAGCGAAAAACTCCCCAGTGTTGCGGATAGCGGAGCAGGCATGTCAGAGGTATACAGCTGCAGCTCGTAGCCGACGCTTCGAGAACGCCGAGGTCTTCAGCTTCTGGGCCCCCAGGACGCAATGGGCCAGCCTGATGCTCGCCGAACCGCTGCCTACAGGTGAATTGCGCCTCATACCACGAGAACGTCTGCCGGCGAACTCTATGGACCTGACTGCATGGGCTACCGAGTACAATCAGCCGATTTTCGCCAAAGTGCGGGTAGAGTCGATGGACCCTACCATTGGGCGGCTGATGAACTACGGAGCTGGCGCGGTTGATGTTGAACACCAGTCAGCCGCTGGCACTACATACGATGCACGGAATTTTAGGGAGTGGTGCGCCCTACCGGAATTGAATTTCCTCTGCCAGTACGGCGATGTAACGATAGAAGCCGTTGCTGTAGCGGGGGGATGGACCAACCCAGGCCTGCGAATACCTAACTCGAGGGCGGCCTCAATCTCATATGCCTACGGCATTGTTGCTGAAAACCTTTGGGTTGGTACGCTGAGAAGAAATCAGGGGACATTTAGCATAGCTAAGTCTTTGTCGACCGCCTGGCTACAGGCTTTCGATCGTATGCGTTGTCTGCAGCTTGCGGCGAAGCTACACGGAGCAGGGATGGAGATCACGACATACGGTAACGGACGGGTCGGGGTGGTTTGCCCGATGTCCGTTCGAGGTCGAATTCCCAATGCTGCACAGCAGTTGGAGCTGCTCTATCCAGCATCCCTGAAAAATCTAACTCCATACCAGATCAGAAAGAATAACCCGATTCACATACAACAACATTTGCTCGGTCTCGATCCATGGGAGTTCAGCGCCAAGGTGGATCGTACCTGTCTCATGGAAATCGAGGCCGCTAACCGTGAAGGCTAATATCCAGCAACAGGCGATTTTAGATTTTGATCCATCGCAATCACTGTTGGTAATTGCCGGGGCGGGCTCAGGTAAAACTACTGTAATTTCTAGAAAAGCGATCGCTATCGCATCGTCGCTAAAAGCGAGTGAGTATATTCAGATGCTCACCTTTAGTAATAAGGCCGCCGCGGAGATGCGGGAGCGCGTAAAGCGGGTCAATGGCACAATTCCGACCAATATCGCGTTTGATACGTTTCACAGTTATGGCCTGAAACTACTGAAGGTGGACCCGCGTGGCTTTGGCCTCAATGACGGCTTCACATTGCTGTCTGATACCGACGTTAAGCGATCGATCCGCGCATTGGCGAAAGACTATGGGCTCCCAAAGGCCAAAGATTCTGCCGACAAGAAAAGATTAGATCCGATGAGCTGGCTTAACACTTGGAGCCTATTGAGACAGGCCGGATATAACGTCAATAATACCTCAAAAAATAAGTCGCACATTTGTGAAACGCTAGTTAATAAGCATGACTTGAATTCTGATGAGGTCGTCATTGCCTGGCAAACTCTAAGCGGCTATGAGGAGCAGAAACGTAGGAGTAGCACAGTAGACTTCGACGATCTATTGTATTTGCCGTTGCTTCGAGCACACGAAGATTCTGATTTTCTGAGATTGATCAAGTCTAACGTTTCTCACGTCATCGTCGACGAAATGCAAGACACTAATAGAATTCAGTACGAATTAATTTCTGCTATAGCGAAGAACCACTGCGCAGTGACCATGGTCGGAGACGATGACCAAAGTATTTATGGTTGGCGCGGAGCAGAGGTTTCCAATCTGCATAGATTCAAGAGGCAATTCCTCGCTCACAGCCTTCCGATGGAGGAAAACTTTCGTTCGACACAGAGTATTGTTGATTTGGCCACATGCCTGATCAAGCACAACACTACCCGCTTGGATAAAACTCCGTTTTCTAGCGGAGAAATCGGAGAAAATCCATACCTGTTCGAATATGCGCACAGCCGTGAAATGGCAGCTGCCATTGCGCAGAGCATCCGTGAAAAGATTGACTCAGGCATCGACCCTGCAGATATCGCAATTTTATACCGCACTAATCGTATGGCTATGCTGTTAGAGCCGGCTCTGCGAAACGCTGGGGTCGATTACCATGTTGTAGGCGGTATGAGCCTATTCGATCGCTCAGAAGTCGTAGCTGCGGTTTCTGCTGTACGTTTGGCGAGTAATGGGCGCGATATCAACGCCTTGAAAAGTGCAGCAAACTTCATCGATGGCTTTGGTGATGCTAGTTGCTATTCGGTGTGCGATTGGCTGCTGGCAGATGAAAGCGCAAGCCTGCATGACATCCCCAATACTATTCCCGGTGTAAGCGCAACAAGGCTTGCGCCGTTGACACGTTTTCTTGCGGACATTCAAGATGAAATCTTACTCGCAGATAGCGCTAAGGAATTTTTGAAATGGGTGGTTGACGGCCCAATGAATCTTCTCGAGCGCGAGCGTGACGATCAGATTCGTGAGCGCAAAAACCAGCATCTTAGTATGCTGGCAGACAACGTGGACCATGAGTGTGCCGACCGGCGTCGTGCTGGTGAAAAAATTAGTTGGCGTGACATCTTCATTGAAATTTCCTTGCGTAGTTCGGGCCAGTCACAGTCGAAAGGATCACAGATCACGTTGTCGACCCTGCACCGTTCTAAAGGTTTGGAGTATCCGTTTGTTTTGCTCGTAGGCATGAGTGAAGGCTTGCTTCCCTTGGATAATCGATCGGATGAAGCTGACGATAGTGATGCTGCATTCTCGCATATTGAAGAAGAGCGACGCCTTGCATTCGTAGGCCTCACCAGAGCTGAACTAGAGTGTGAGTTCTACCACTCCGACCAGTACGGTTTCCCTGGTGGGAACGACCAAAAAATCTACAAGCCCTCGAGGTTCCTCGAGGAGATGGGTTACCAGCCAGGTTTAAGAATTTCCCAGGATGCCACACATAATGCATCCACTGATTATGAAGACGAGCTCGAATCGGCAGATGCGTTTTGCTCGGCTCTCAAACTACATTTTAGGTGATATTGATGCGATTTGTGGATGCTACTCTCCGTATTGCTGAAGACCTGTATGACGGATTTCGTGGTTGGTCAAAAAGGGATCATACTCAGTACTATCCTGTGGCCTGCCCACACAATAACAACGTGCTCGCTTTGTATAACGGTTCGTTGGTAAGTGTCATCTCGATCAAAGGCTACATGGGGCAGTACTTTCCTGATCAGTTTGAAGGCCTTCGTAAGGCCTGGGTCCAGTTCATGCAGACCTCCGCTGCAGATAAGACGGCTGCAGGGTTCGATCTTTTCTGGACCTATGAGTTTGACCCTGACGGTATGCGCGAAGAGGTCGTTAAAAGTCGCCGGGCAATGATCGAGGCGGGAAAGCGCCGTGGCCTTGCCACCGAAGACATTCTGCTCGAAGAAACTGAGGTGTATGGAAGGTCCTGCGCAAGGGAGCAACAGTTTCTGTTGGTCGTGACCCACTTGGACTCCCTTCCGAAGACAGACAGGATTCGGGGGTTGAACGATCGTAAGCGTAGCATCATGGGTTTCAGGCGTGGTCGGGACGCCATGAGCTTTAAGGTCGGTGTTGATGCGATCGAGGCGGTTCATGAGCAACAGCTCAATAAAGTCATGACGTTCCTTTCGGTCAACCGCGGACCTAAGCAGCGTTATGCCTACGAGAGGCTGGATTGCCGAAAAGCACTGAAAGCTATGCGCGCCTCGTTAATACCTGCTGGAACAGGTCCAGGATGGGAGCCACGAATTTCACCTAGGGACATTTTGTATCGATCCACTCATAACGTTCCGGAGAACGTTCGTGGACTTCAGCGTGCGGATTTAGAGCCAAATGATTGGACGTTCAAGTTGCCGCCAAAGCTGTCCAAGCAGATGCTGGAAGATGTTCTCGACCTGGGTAAGTACACAATCATAGGTGAGCGCGCGTATGCTCCTATGCATGTAGCGGAGTGTGCGACACGGCCCGAACATTTAGAAACATTGATTGATATGTGCTACAAGCGAAGGCTGCCGATTCGCTTGTCGTACAGCCTAATGGCCAACTCTTCACAAGCGAATTATTGGAATCGACTGTTTGCTGGTTTCTTCTCGTTCGCTTCGCCAAGCAATCGCCAGATATCTAAGGCTGACAGTGCTCTTCGCCAATATGCCGAGAAGGGTGGGGCGGTGCTCGGTTACGGCCTGGCGGCGACCACGTGGTCGGATTATTCAGTGTCGTTCGACGCAAAGACAGGATCTCCACGATATGAGGTCCCTAACCTCATCAAGCGTGCACGCGATGTTGAGACACTATTGCAGCAGTGGGGAGGGCAGCAAGTCGATACCCTTTTCGGGTGTGCGGTCGAATCGACTATGTCAGCTTCGGCCGGCTACATGTTGCCGCCAGTTTGTCCGAAAGCACCTCAGCCCGAATTTGACTGCATAACGCAATTGCCCCTGATGCGGCCTGCCAGCCTGTGGGATCCTCGGTACAGCATTTGGTTCAGGACTGGGGACGGTGTACTATTACCGTATCAACCACTCAGTAAACTTCAGAACGCAATGCTCACACTTGTCAGTGGAGGCATGGGCTTTGGGAAGTCGAATCTGATTTCTGAACACTATTTCTACTTTGCAAATCACCCGCTTGCGCAAGAGATGCCATATATTCGCGGTATTGACTTTGGTGGGTCGGCGGCGGGTGTTATCGATCTTATCCGTGAATCTCTCCCGGATAATCGAAAGCATGAGGCGTTGTTCAGAACGTTTGTCAATGATTCAACGATGGTTAAAAACCTTTTCGATACTCGTCTGTGTGCTCGCTACCCGCTTGCTGACCACGTAAACTATTTGATGCGAACATTGAGCGTAGTCTGCGCTAGTGTCGCGACACCAGAGCACATGGTTGTTGTCATGGATATCCTGCGGGCGGCAGTGGATTCAGCCTATGCAAAAAAAGATTTCAGAACTCGCGGTGATTCAGCTGAAGTTTATAAAAAGAATTTGGCCAACCCAATTGTAGTCGACGCACTCGATCGCATCGAGTTTACAAGTGCTGATACGCCATATTATTGGGAAGTGGTTGACGCATTAGCTAGCAAGGGAATCGAAACTAACGATCAAAGTCTGATCTACGCTGCCAAGATTGCTCAACGACATGCCGTGCCTAGGCTCAAGGACATTGTAGCCGCGCTGGACTCTTTGGCAGACCGCTATGTTGATGCCGTAACTGATAAAGGTCTGTCGATAATATCCCAGCTCATTCTTTGTTTGAACGCTGCAATCGGTCAATTCCCTTGCATGGTCGGGATCACCAATGTCGATATATCGGAAGCTCGTGCGTGCGTCTTCGATATGACCAACGTTTTCGGTCGCGAAGACACGGACTATGATAACTGGCGCCGGTCGATCTTCTTCTCTGTAGCGTTGCGACTACAGACTGAAGATATGTTCGTCAACGTCCTCGATACCGGTCTTGAGTTGACCCAGCGACAAGGTGAGCTAGGCCTGGCGGACAAAGTACTTGCATACCACCACATGTTCCTTGAGCGTCAGGCGCAAGTTGATAAGGTTCTGCTGGCGGACGAGGTCCATCGTATTGGCGTGGTCAAAGGCGCCCTAGATATTATCGATTCGATCGGGCTTGAGGGTCGCAAGTACCAGGTTGGTATTGTACTGGGCACCCAGCTCCCTGAGCACTTCCCGAAGAACTTGCGTGATCTGGCATCGACTTTCTTTGTATGTGGTGTCAGCCAGTCCATGAATTCGGCTAAGTCGGTGCAACAGCTTCTCAATCTTACCGACGATGAGCGTAACGCCCTTTACGAGATCACCAAACCCACAATCGAAAAGGGGGCGGAAATCTTCGCAGTGTTCAAAACCAGTTCTGGAGTTCAGCGCTTGTCGTTGCACTTCCAAATGGGCGGAATTAAGCGATGGGCGTATGCAACTGAAGCCGACGAGCGCATGCTTCGTGGTATCCTATACCGTGAGGGGCCATCGACCGCATGGGCGAGGAAAACCCTTGCTGCCCATGTCCCTGACTTGCAAGCAGCAGTCAAGAAAAAAATGGATGCTGCTAATGGGGTTCCCATTAGCCGTCAGGAAGCTGTAGAGCAAATTGCGGCAGAGCAGCTGCGAAGGTTGGAGGCGGCTGCTTAAATTCACAGGAGGCGGTGACTTGATTTTGTGTGAGTATTTGGTGGGGATTGGGGGGAGCGATGGTCCTGCTATCATCTTGAACGGCGGGGAGGGCGGCTATATCGGGGATGACCTCGAGCTCGCCCGCGTGAACCTCATCACAAAGGTCGGACGCGCAGATCTAATCCTCGAGCTCTGCGACAGTGAGGATGCTAAAAAGACGCCTGTTGAATTTATCTTGCTGGCAGGGGTGCCTGAGACCGTGAAGGAACATCTGACAAATGGCAGGGTCGTAGATGTTATCGATGGTAGCCGGATGCTTGGGATCGCGAATCCCCAGATCGGCCGTGAGAAGGAAGATGGTGTGATTGACTATGCACAGTGACGATAAGATTAGTACTGCCGAACAGCGTCTCGCGAGCTTTGAATCGTTTCTACGTTGCGGCCCAGCCTTGGGTGGGGCCTTTCGCCTGAACGGCACTGACCAGCCAGTCGATTTCATCTGCGAGTCGATTAACTGGGACCACATCACTCGTGGTCGACCGGTCCAAGACTGCAGGATCAGTGGCCAGGCACTTTCCGAATTGGCGCCTAGCCCGCGTAGTGTTTTGAAAGCCCTCGCCGAAGCTGCACCAGCACCAGCCAAGCGTTCGGGCATGAGGCTGGGGTAATTCAGCAGCAGTCGAGGTAAGCGTTTTCCCCTATCCGGATGACATCCTCATCAGCGACTCGCCTTGTTCGTCCCACTGATTCGGCTTTCGGCAAATTAAATTTGACCTTCTTTGGCCATGCGCCATGCGGCACTACGATAGGTAGGCTGGCGTGGAGGGTCATTTTGCCGAGAGCATCCTCCTGCTGGAATGAAATGTTCGCTCTGAGGAACGGCGCCACGGCTTTGACCCAGCGAACTTGCTTGCAACCTCGTTCCGCCACCTTTCTTTCGACTTCTTCAATGAGATCCCAGGCATCCGCACGGGTGAGCTTAGCGATAGCCTCCGAAACCGGCATGGTCACAGAGCTGATCGACTTCCTCGTTTCGGTAAAGCCGATCGACCTTAAGCTGGTTTGGCGGACAATGCTCACCGTCCGTGCGCATTGAAGGGGATGGGCGCGGCTGAGGCCTGATTGTCGGAGTGCAAGCCGTGCAATCTCCCGCCTCTCCTTGGCTGAGGACGCGCTAAGGCCTGCGCCCGCTGCGGCGAATCGCTGCTTTGCATCGTTGAGTGCTTCAATCGATTTGATGAGTGCCGGCGATGCAGAAACGAGGCCTGGGTACCGTGGCACTGTGCCGTGTTCAGAGTCGACCTCGACCTCCCAGGTCGATATGGCGCTCAAGAAGAGCTCTACTGGGCAACCTTCTAGCGCCTGGCCGACGGGCGAGAAGAAAACCGCGGTCGATATAGCGTTAGCTTCCAGGGCAAAATGCTTAACCTGGGCCAGGGCCGACTTCAACCCTGCGATTGCAGACGAGTACTCTTCTCTCGTGGAATCCATGTTTGATCCTACGCGGGTTTACCCCAGGCGATCGCCTTGGGCTTGGTCGAGGTTTTGCCGGTTGATTCCTTGACCGTCTCTGGCTCACCTTTGCCAAGAGCAGGTTTGCGACCCTTGTTGGTGACCCACTTACCCTTTTTCCAGATTACCTCAGGGTCCTGGCCTCGAGATTCTGCCTCGCTCTGGACAAGGTCCTTTAGGATAGACCAGTTGCGAAGGTCATCGCTCAGCAGTCGGTAGATCAACTCGCACAGCACCTGGGTGTACTGCTTGCATGACTCGAACCCTTTCTCACGAATCCTGTAGATCGAGTTTTTGTCGACACCTATAAGCGGCCCCACCGAGTAATCTGGGAACCCAGGCTCCGCTCTGCGAATCAGGCCGACAAGCTCATCAAAAGTCGGCGTCTTGATTTTAGGTACAGTTTCAGGATACGCAGTATAGATGCGCATCAAAATTGCCAGCGGCGGGTTCAACTCAGGGTCTTCATTCTTTTTGCCGTACATGGCGACAGTGTTCAGCCCAAAGGCAGTGCATGCCTCCACCGTCGAGAGGTCATGAGTTGTGCCAAACTGCATCAAGTCAGAACCGCGGAGAGGGCGGGCCTTGGTCAGCCTTGCAACGTTGGCGCTTGCGCTAGGGGGTGAAGGCTTGTGCGGCACGGTTAGAATTCCTGCTTGTAGAGAAAACAGGTATAGTCTAGCGGGTACATTGCCCGGTTGTAACCCGGTATTGTTGTCCAGCGGAGCTAGGTATGTCGAAAATCAAACTGACCACGGTGTTGTGGTATCCGGTGAGAGGAGATGGTAGGCCCATAGGCCCTTCTATCAGCCTTGATGGCGTGGAGAGCCGGTTCCCCAGCGTCAAGTTTCCTCAAAATGGGATCACATTTCTCTACGGCCACCGTAACCCTGCAGAGGCCTATTTGCTTAGGGAAGGACAGGTCAAGGGGAATGGAAGCTCGATCGCGTACATCCCGGTGGAAATCGGAACTTGGATGAAGAACAAACTGGGCTTTGCTCCGGAAGATCCTCTTCGCGGAGTTGAGCATACTGGGTTTCTATCATTAAGCCGCGCGAAAGCTGACATTTTAGATAGAATATTTAACATTTGGCGAAGGAATGCAAATGGCGCTGTATATGATCCTAACGATCCAGTTAAAGATCCGTCACTTTTTGATTTCGTCATCCAGGACGAGTGTTTTTCTCACCTTAAAGTAATTGCTTACACCGTTAGAACAGAAGAAATAGGTGACTTTCAAGTTGCCACGGTATTTGATTTGAGTGCTATCAATGGCGTAACTGTCGGCCACTTACTTCAAGAGTTCGACATCGTTAGTAGCCGCACAATTTAAATCCTTCCTTTCCGCGTCAACCGCTGCAACATGCAGCTTCGCCAGGTGACCGCCTCGCTTCGTTGACGTTTAGGGCTGTACCGCCTACCATGTCAGATGGGTAGGGGTATCATTCGGCCCTTTTTTTAAGCACCTAGGCGCAAGGTGTAATGCAATTATATGCAGTCTTTTGTCGAGAGCCTTCCTCAGTTTTCTGTCATCGAGCCGGACGACGCGCTGCGCTGGGCGTACGGCGTTGATCGTTACCATGGCAAGCGGGCTGCTTGGCACGCTAAAAGGCTAGCTGGCATTGGCGGTTCCGAGATGGGAGCAATTGTCAGCCACTACCGGGGGAGACGGCACCAAGGCTTCCAGTCGATAGCTCATGTTGTCGAAGGCAAGCTCATGAAGCGGATCCCTGCTTTTGAGACGTTCCACATGCGCCGTGGAAACGAGCTTGAGTCACTCGCCCTGCAGGCTTACCTGATCAAGACAGGCGCGACGCTTGATCACGCTGCGATGGCGGCCATTCAAGCCGCAAAGAAGCAGCCGGGTTACGAGTTCATGGCTGGCAATCCAGACCTGATCGCGATCGTCGATGGCCGCCGGATTCTGGTGGATCTCAAGGTGCCGTCAGCCTTTAGCGAAGAGATTGAGTTCGACTACGAGATTCAACTCCACCACTACGCGACACTAGCGAATCTGGCGGGGATTCGTATTCACGGCCTGGAGCTGGCCAAGCTCGATTTGCCATCCGACATGTCAGAACACCTCACGAAGAACATCCACAAGATGGAGTCTTCGCGTATTGCAGAGTTGGCCCGTTCATTGGTCACCATGGATATGCCTGGCTGCCGGATCGTGCCCCTTCAAGTTGAGTTCAAGCGCAGTCTTCAGGCCGAGCTCTTGGCTGCCGGTAAGCGATGCTGGAATGAGTTCGTGCTGCAGGGCGTTGTCCCCAATCCTGGGCCAGCTGAAAAGCTTGAGCTGGACGCCTCAACAGAGGCGGACCTCAAGCGGTACCAGCAGCAGTATCTGATGGCGAAGTCGGGAGTGAAGCACCTAACACATGCCGCCAAGGAAGCTCAGGAAGCGATCGACGTTTTGCTGGCCGGCAAAGCGTTCCAGGACAAGGAGCTCCCAATCTCTGCGGTTACAGTGAAAACGCCGGCGCTGGATCATTCCAAGGTCGTTGCAGAGGCGCTCGAGCGAGGCGCGAATGCGAAGGAAATTGGCCTAGATACGCCTGGCTACAACATTGGCGCCCTTCTCGATGAGATCCAACGCCTGGGGGGGAAGATCGACCTACCTCACCTGTTTGAAGAGAGCTTCGACCCAAAGAAGGCGGAGAATTTCTTGCGCGCTTCCAATGTTGATTTGGACGCCTTCCGCAAGCCAGGGCTGGCTGTTGAGCTTTCGAGGAAGGGCGCTGACAAAAATACTTTGGAGATCTACGAGCGGCTTGCCGCCGCACGCTTCGGCGCGTGGATTTCTGAGGAGCAAATGGCTGATGACGAGGCAAAACTCGCGGATCAGCCTGATGCGGCTTTCGAGCCGTTCCTACCCATTGAGATGGAAACGGGGCATCTCAGTGCAGCGTTTGCGGACCCAGCGTCCGCCGCTCATGGTACTGAAAACCAACCAATCCCCATGAGAGCCTCACCGGGCTTGAACTAGGAGTAGATCTTGGACGCCGATTCGCTATTTGCCAAAACGATGAAGAGAAAGCTGGATGACGCCAAGCCGCGGACAATCCTTGCCGTCGTTGACTCGGAATTGCAAGGAACCGAAAGTGATGCTCGGATTTTTCGCTTGCGCGCAATCCGGCATGACAACCAGCAGCCGGTATACATCATCATTCAGCAGCGCTCTGAAAACCAAAATCTCCCAGCAAAGGGAGACATTATTCGAGCCGATAAGGCATCTTTGCATAAGATGAATGGTGACACTCCACAGTACATCGCGGAGTACTTCCACGCGTACAAAAACGGCCTTTGCATCAATGCCGTCATGCAACCTGGTGCTGTCTACAGCGACAGGCACATGTTGTCGGCCCAGGTCTACGCATTCGATCCAAAGATGGCTGGCGTCAATCTTTCAGCCGACAAGGCGAAGGAGCAACTTGTAGACGCCATCGTCTCGCAGCTTATGCCTTGGCGTTTCAAGCAGGGGGGTGACATTACCCATGACGTAGCGGGTCGCCCGCTTTGGAAAGAGACTGGGTTGTCCGGTGCTCGCCCGATGGCGGTTGTCCGTTACGCTCAGAGCCATACGTTCAAGGTTTTTGGGATTGGTGGCGTATTTAAGGACCAGAATAATCGAGAGTTGGGTACACGCCTGCCGACTGTAGATGAGTTGCGCCAGCAGGTTGGCAAGAACGCGGCTGTCCAAAAAATTCTGACGACGCTCGAAGAGTGCAAGCGGGACCCTCAGTGGACCGACGAAAAGCTGAAGTCAGTCCGACTCAGCGTTTTGCCAGGGCTTTGCCTTGAGGTCGGGCGTGATTTGGTGAACAAGGCTGAAAAGGCGGGCCAGAGCTATTTCAAGGTTCCTGCGGCCTACGTCCTCAACAAAGCTGAGCCGAACGCTATGAAGGGCTTCCGGCATTCTTTCCTTCACGTGAAAGAAACGAGGGCGGGCCGAATGGTTGTCGTAGATACCGTGCCGGCGCCAGGAGGCACCTTGACTGCCCAGGTGCCTCTTTTCCAAAACGAGACTGCTCGTTGGCCAAGCGCCAGCGCGGCCGGAACCAACTCACCGGACGCCTCTAAGCCGCTTTCTCGGGCAGAAATGGGCGCGGCAGCGTTCGGTGATGCCCCTGCAGGCGCGGCGCCTACTGCACAGGCACAAGGCGATATGGCTGCCCCCGCTGCATTTGAGACAGGTGACCTGCAGGCCTTTGACGATGAGGCGTACGACTACGATGCCCTGAGTGCCGACATGGGTCGTATGGAAGAACTCTCGCAGCACCTGGACGATTGGGAGGTCGATGCCCTTTTGCGGCAGGCTGAGCAGCATGCCGATGGAAGTCCTGTCCGTAACAGTTCGGCTGGCGCAGCGCCGCGGATGGGTTAACCCGCGCCTAGACCCTCTACTCCCCAGCCAGGCGCTTTGCGCCTGGCGCACCTGATGGATTTCGCATGAGCACAATGAAGCGATGGGTATCATTCGCCGCCTATGACATGAAGTTGATCATGGCGCGCGACTTGAGCGGCCGTGGCAACCACACTCTGGTACTTGCTGGCCCAGGCCTCAGGAAACCAGAAAATTTGGAGGCGCTCGCTAAACTCGGTTTCAGGCAAGACCCCAATTTTCAGAGCCGCGTCTACTGGACGCGAGACATTCAGAATTTTCGGTTGTCCGATTTTTTTCCCTACTTCCCAAACGCGACTGCAGAATTCCTGCCTGTTGAAGAAGTAGTACCTTCCGCCAAGCTTCCCCGCCAACCCAGCCCAAACCCAGAGGCAAAGCCCGATGAAAACCCAACCAAATCAGCAAGCGATCAGCCAGGCGAGCGCAATGAGTCCGATCGAGCTGCAGCAGCTGGATCTGCCGGTGGAAGTCGCGATGATGGCGGAACTGCAGGACCTGGAGTACTGGGCGCGGACGGTGCACGAGATGATGTACCAGACGAATCCCCGGCTGATGGATCAACTCCACACGCAGGGGAAACTGACCCAGTACCTGGAGTCGCAGCAGAGCCACCTGAGCGAGGAAGCCCGCAAGCTGGAGAAGGCCTGGCGCCAGAACAACCCTCTGGACCCGAAGGAGCCTCATCTCAGCAGGAGCCAGTGGCTCAACCAAGCCAAGATCTACGCGCGGGAGACACTGCGCAACGAGGTAGCCTTGAGCCTCGTAGCCCTCGCGCTCGAGCAGCCCGCAGCGTAGGCTCGAATACTTCGTTAGAGCAGGAAACAGCGTTAGCGGTCGGCGGGGCGGAGGTGGCCCGCAAGTCGTCACCTCGAAAAGTTTCAACTTCGACGATCGATGAGGTCTCAGCAGCCTATGCGGGGGGAATGATCGATGACGCCTCTGCTGCAGACCCGCTGGAAAACGCTTTAGCAGCTGAGCAGCCAGCGGCAGCACCGATCGTATTTGCAGACGATGAAGATGCTTCCCCAGCGGCATCCCCGTTCGAGAACACATTGGCCTCCCTGGGCCTTGACCAGCATGCCATCCGGTACCTGGTCAGCCAGATGGCGCATGCCGACTTTGCACTGACCGATCTTTTTGACCACGGCTCGCAAGCGGACGTGCGAGCTTCTGCTGCACTGGCCAAGCGGGTGCTGTCTGCGGGCCACCTTGCTGGCGGACTGGAGGGGCTCGGTTTTGTTCTATCACCTGCCGCTGTTGATCTCGACCTGGTAGACGGCGGGGTAGCGTTTGAGCGCGGCGGTGATCGCGTTATCGCACGTTTGGCGGGGCGCAGCATCGATTTCTACGCCACATTCGCGGACGAAAGCCAAGAACACCTGATCGCGTCTGACCATCTTGAGGCGGGCGTGGACGAGTTCTCGGCAGAGATCCGGACAGGGCTCGATGAGTTAGCTGCTCTGCGCGCCGCAAGCGCCTCCGCTGACAATGAGGAGCGCGAGGACGTGAGGGTCGCCGGCGATGCACCGCAGCCGAGCCCGATAGGTGAGCCAGAGCAATCCCTTGCATCCGAGCAGAGCGGCGCGCCAGGTACAGCGCAAAATTCCCCGCAAGAGCCCGTGGTGGTAACAGCGGCTGCTGAACCAGCCACCACCAGTAAGGTTCCGGCGGAACCAGCCCCCCTCGATCTGGCGGACGATGACCAGCCGGCTCATGCGATTGACCGTATTTGGCGTGGCGCGACGATGCAGCACATGCTCGATGCAATGGATATGCAGCTCAACGGCGAGACGGCATTCAGTGTCTTGGAGGGGGTTGAACGGGGCGAGCCGGTGTATGAAATGGGCCTACGCTCGCTCGTGTCCTTCGCAGGGTGGGGGAGGTACGGCGATAAGCTGAAGGTGGACAGCCGAAAGCCCTTTGAGAACAAGGCTGGGCAGAAAATTGCCACCAGCCTGCAGATGACCGGAAAAGAGTTCCAGCGCACTTATCTGGAGAACCGTCTCGAGTCGTTCTATTCGCCGCCTCAGCTGATCGACGCGATGTGGCGCGGCCTGGAGCGAGCCGGTTTCGACTATTCGGCCAAAGTCCTGGATGCAGGTTGCGGCAGTGGCGCCTTTTTTGCGGGCGCGCCTAGCAAGGTGCAATCACATTCTACGTTGGTGGGTATCGACTCGGATCCCATCGCAGTGCGTCTCGCACGCGCGGTCGCTCCTGACGCCACGTTCATCAATGGCAAGTATGAGCAGGCAGTGCTCGCAAACAATTTTGACCTTGTCGTAGGTAACGTGCCTTTCGGCTCTAGCAAGGTTCACGACTCTCGCTACGGCGACGTTTACCACGTCCATGACTATTTCATAATTCGTAGCCTCGACCAGCTGAAGGCTGGCGGCCTGATGGCTGTCATCACCTCATCAGGCACCCTGGACAAGTCCGACCAGAAAGTTCGCGAGGAAATTTTCTCCCGAGCGAACCTTGTGTCGGCGATTCGACTGCCTCAGCAAGCGTTTTCCCATCTGGGCGCATCGGTCGACACCGACATTCTGTTCCTGCAGAAACGCCCACCTGGCACATTGCCCGACGCCGACTATTCCGAAGTTGCACGGGTAACGCTCGACCTTGATAGTGGCGAGCTGGTCGAGGATCCGCATAGCTCGGACACCGTGAACCGGTACTTCCTGCAGAACCCAGAAAACGTGCTCGGGCAGTACGTTATGGCGTCTAGTGCGTTTGGGCCAAAGCTTAGCCTCATCGACGATACGCTGGATAAGCAGCAGACGTACAACCGGCTCGAGGCGCTGCGGGTTATGGTGAACCAGCGCATCGAAGCCACCGTGCCAGAGGGCATTGGGTACCGGTCGGAGTGGGAGAAGGCTTCGAGCACCGAAAGCGTGGCTGTACAGGCAGACGATTGGGGCGACAATCCGCTCATTCCCTATCAAGAGGGGAGATTTGTTGGTGACCACATCCTCGACGCCGACAACAAGCTGGTTGAAATCGTGGATGTCGTTCCTTCCTTCGATGGACAGGGCGTGATCAACGGCTACGACCACATCGTCGCTGAAAGCAAACTGAAGGGTAAGCGACTAGGGGTAATGCTTGACTACATCCCGCTGCGAGACGCTTGCCGAGCGCTCATTGATGCCCAGGTAAGCGGTACTGACGCGGAGCTGGCTCACCAGCAGTCCGTCACCAAGGCTGCCTATCAAGCCTTTGTGGACATCCATGGCCCTGTGAACACTGGGAGCAACCTTCGTGTTTACGGTGATGATGCCGGCTCCGCTGAGGTGTGCGCGCTCGAAATCTGGGATGACGACAAAGACGAGATCCTGACACTCTCCGACACCTTCACAAAACGCGTCGTGGGTGGAGCCACGCCGGCGGCGATCGAGTCTGCAGAGGATGCGTACTTCCACTCGATCGACATGCGTGGGCGTGTCGACTTTGAGTTCATGTCCGAGGCTTCTGGCCGCTCTGTTGATGAGCTGAAGGGGCAGTTGGTCGGCTCGCTCGTATTCTTCAACCCGGTGACTGAAGAGTACGACCCGCACAACCAGTATCTCAGCGGCAACGTGGTGAAAAAGCTCCGTGAGGCCGAACAAGCGGTTTTGACGATGCCAGAGCTCCAGGTAAACGTCGAAAAACTCCTAGAAGCTCAGCCTGACCCAATTCCGTTCGAAGACATCAGCTTCAAGCTCGGTGTGGGGTGGATTCCAGCGCCAGACATCGAGGCCTTCGTAAGCAGCTTATTCGATCGAGAGTTTTCTCCGCGGGACTTGAGCGTAACCTACCTCCCTGAGTTGGGCTCATGGACTGTGGAAGTGTCGAATGCGTTCAAGAGCGACTTGGTGACCCAGCGAACCGCGCTGCATGGCACGAAAGATTGCGCATTCGAGAAGCTGCTGGAGATGCAACTCAACGCCCAGCGTCCGACTCACTATGACGATGATCTTGAAGGGCGAAAAGTCGTCAGTGACGAACGAACACTAGCCTCCCGTAGTAAGCAGGATGACCTTGAAGGGGCGTTCCGATCCTGGATTACGCGCGATGAAGATCGCATGCTCAGGTACGCCAACCTCTACAACGAAAACTGCAACGCGATCGCTCTGCCCAAAATCGATGGGTCGCGGCTCACCTTCCCTGGGCTGTCTCCAACCTGGAAGCCGCGCGCCCACCAAAAGGATGCTGTCGCCCTGGGCATGATGGGTAACTCCATGGCGGCTCATTGCGTCGGTGCGGGAAAGACGTTTGAAGAAATCGCGCTGGCGATGAAGCTCAAGCAGATCGGTGTGTGCAACAAGCCGGCAATCGTCGTACCAAATAACTTGCTCGGACAAATGACCCGCGACGCCAAGCAGATGTACCCAGGCGCTCGGATCCTGCAGATCATGGGCGAGGACCTCAGGGGGAACGCTCGCCAGCGCTTCCTCGCACGCGTCCGAAACAATGATTGGGATCTAGTGATCTTCACTCACAGCATGATGAACCGTATTCAGGCCCCCCTGAATATTCAGATTTCCGAGTACCGGAAGCGGATTGATCTGTTGGAATCGAAGGTGGCGACTGCGGCCGGCAGAGCGAAGCGACAGCTCGAGGCTGAGTTGAAGACTCAGCGTTCGAAACTTGCGAACGTGATCAAGGACTTCGAAGATGCGGAGCGCAAAGGTGACGTTCTGACCATGGATCGCTTGGGCATCGACTCGCTCAACGTCGACGAATGGCACTACTACAAGAACCTCACTATCGCGTCCAACATGGACGTGCTGGGAGTAACGCGCGGGGGCTCCCAGAGAGCCTCCAACTTGGACATGCTGGGCCACTATCTGCGTAGCGTCCACGGGCGAAGCGTGGGCCTGAATGGCTTCACGGGAACCCCGTTGGCGAACACCATGTGCGAGCTGTACGTGCACATGAAGATCCTTCGTCCCGAGTACCTCGAAGAAAGCGGCATCTACAACTTCGACGAGTGGGCCAAGCGCTTCGGCGAGGTTGTCACCGCGCTCGAGCCATTGCCTGAAGGCGGGGGCTTCAAGGTCAACGAGCGCTTCGCGAAGTTTGTGAACCTGCCAGAGATGATCAAGCTGTTCCGTACCTTCGCGGATGTCAAAAACCCCTCTGACCTCAACCTTCCGGTACCGAAAGTGAACGTTGAGGTGGTCGCTGTTGATCAGACCGACGCCCAGAAGGACTTCATGAAGCACCTCGCCATACGGGCTACCCAAGTCCGTAATGGATCTGTGAAACCGCACCAAGACAACATGCTTTCCATCTCGACTGCTGGCCGTAAGGCGGCACTTGACTTGCGGTTGGTCAGTGAAATCTTGCCGGCCGACTCCAGTATCAAGTTGGAGCATGTGAAGGCTAACGTTCTGCAGCGCTGGGAGCAGCATGCCGACGTAAAGGGCACACAGCTCGTATTCATGGATCTTGGTACCCCGAAAAAAGACGGCTCATTCTCGACATACGAAGATTTGAAAAGGCAGCTGGTCGAAGCTGGCGTCCCTGCAAACCAGATCGCCTTTATCCACGACGCGAAAAACGACGCGGAGAAGATGGCGATCTACGACCAGGTGAACAGGGGGGATATCAGGGTGCTGATCGGCTCTACGGAGAAAATGGGCGCCGGCATGAACGTGCAGGAGCGCTTGTGCGCTCTTCACCATGTCGACTGCCCTTGGCGGCCGAACGACATCGAGCAGCGCAATGGCCGGATCCGCCGTCAGGGCAACAAGTTCTTCGAGGAGGTCGAGGAGTTCCGGTACACCACAAAGGATTCTTTCGACCTGTTCATGTGGGGCGGTAACCAGCGCAAGGCAACGTTCATCGCCAAGGCCCTGGGCGACCCCACTACCGCCGGCCGTGAGGTCAGCGAAGATCTCGACATGGGCTATGCCGAGGTCATGGCAGTGACCACCGGCAATCCCAAGATTCGGGAGAAGGTTGAAGTCGATGACCGCGTGAACAAAATGGAGCGCCGGTTGAGGGCCTGGCAGAGCGACTTGTTCAGTAAAGTGAGCGCTGCGAGAAACCTCCGTGATCAGATTGCAAGCGTAAGCCGTACCGCCGCGGCGATGCAGAAAGCGCATGCAGCACTGCCGAAGACCCCTATCAAATTCGTCGAGTTGCAGGGGGCAGTCAGTAGGCACCATCTCGAAGGAGCATGCAGCCTACTCCGTGCTACTGAAACAGGGGAGGCCTTGCTGATGCGGTCGACGGTTGCCCATGCACGCCTGATGAAGCACAACAGCGGCTACGAAAAATTGGGCATGGCTATTGGCGGCATCGAACTCGTGCTCACCATGGACCTACTGCGAGAGCCATTCGTACAGGGCCTCCTCGACGGAGACCTGCTGCCGCAGAAATGGCGGCTGTCCAAAAGCCCGCAGAGCATGGGCGCATCGGTGCGAGAGTTCTATGACGCGAGTTACCACGCCAACAAGCTCAATGCTGAAGTCAGCAGGCTTGAAGGTCAGCTTGAACTGGTAAAAGACGCTTCCCTCCAGCAGGATTGGCCACGCCAGGGCGAGCTTGATCAACTTAAAGCGACCCAGAAAGAGTTGGATCTCTGGTTCGCCAAGCAAGACTTCAATAGCCTCATGGAGAGCGACCCGTTCATTGAGCGTCTGGAGCGGATCCGTGAAGAGATGAGGGCCGAGATGCAACTGGCCTCGTTGGAGCTCGAAATCGCCAAGAATGGGGATACTGCATTGCTGGCGCATGGTTTCGAGAATGAGCCGGCAATTGAAGACTTGTTGAGTTCAGAGCCAGTAGCGCCGTCGCAACATAGCCCATCCCTTCGAATGGGATAAGCGACCATACAATGAGGCCCTTACGAAGGGCCTCATTGCCATGACATAGGGCGAGCAATCGGGTATCGTTTGCAACGTGTAATATTATTAAATCATGTTGGTGGGCAATGAAAAAAACGCTGATCTTCCTCGCCATGGCCGGCGTGCTGGCCGGGTGCGCCACACAGCCGCAGCGACCGCTCATGAGCGAGTCCGACCCCGCGGTGCAAACCCTCAACGATGCCGCGCAACGTGTGGCCAGGGCATCCGAGCAAGCATCACTCGCCCAGTCGGTGCGCAACCAGCGAAATCGCGTCACCCAAGAATTGAAGGTTGACCTCTCCAAGGTCTCACCTGAGATGCGAGCGCCTTTGCTGCTCGAACAAGGCTTCAACGGCGAGCTCGAAATTTTCATCAAGAGCATCGCCAGCGCGGTGGGTTGGCCAGAGCCAGTGATCGTCGGGTCCAGGCCAGGTATTCCGCTACTGGTTACCTTCACCGAACAGCGGAGGGCGCCAATCCTTTGGATCGCCGATGCCGGCTACCAGGTCGGTGAGACGGCTGATGTCCGGGTCAACTCGTCCCTGCGCCAGATCATCATCACTTACAAGTCGGCGAAGGGCGCTCGGCCCTTCAAGTAACGAGGCATGTCGATGAAGCGTATGAACTTCGCAGGCGTAGTATTCGCCTGCTTACTGGCGGCCCAGGGCGCCTATGCGGACGATGGTGAAGGTGGTGGGGGCGGGGGATCGTTGTCTCCGAAAGACCTGACGAAGGAGCAGATTGACTCGTGCAATGCGAACCTCTGCCTTGGCGAAACAGGCAAGGACCTCGTTGAGTGCGAAGGCCCGCTGAAGCAGCTGAATGACATGAAGAAAAAGAAGCGGCCAGCCTTCTTGGCCATCTGCCCGAAACGATAGGACGGCTTTGATTTGCCGCTTTCAGAACAGCAAATGCTGGTGGTCAACCACCCACCGACACAGCACGCCGTAGTTCTCGCCGTGGCAGGGTCAGGCAAGTCCACAACCATGGTGGAGCGCATCGGTTATCTGATCGAGGGGTTTCGATTTGATCCTGCTCATATCATTGCGGTGATGTTCAACGACTCTGCAGCCAAGGAAATGACGGGCAAGTTGCAGAGGCGCTGCGGTAAGCGAAATGCACCCGAATCAGTGACATTCCACCGGCTGGGGACGCTGACCACCAAGCGGTTGGTGCAAGGTGGCTTCATGGAGAGCTGGGAGCTCATCGCCGATGTAAATATGGCAAATCGCTTCGCTGCTGAGTCGATCGCATCGGCATGCAAGGAGCATGGCCACCGTTATCCTCGCCTTGTCGCGCGAGATTTCCTGGGCTTCGTCGATCGCGTAAAAAGCGACTTGTTGCCACCAGCTGAAGTATGGCGGAAAGGCCAATGGCCTGCGCGATACGACTGGTTTGTGCACTGGTTCCATCAATTCGAGAACGATCGGCGCAGCAAGAAGGTTCGGCTCTTCTCCGACCTGATCTATGACCCGGTACAGGTTCTGCTCAATAACCCTGCCGCGGCCAAATACATCGAATCTCGCTATGCCCACATCATCCTGGACGAGTACCAGGACATCTCTGAGAGCCAGCAGGTCCTGATTCGGTTCAACGCCGGCGTTTCAGCAGTCGTGATGGCGGTCGGGGATGACGACCAAACGATCTACGGCTGGCGCGGAGCCAAAGCCTCCTACATCCTTCGAGATTTCCACAACGACTTCCCAGGCGGGAAGATCTACAAGCTGAACAAGACCTGGCGCTACGGGCACGTGATTTCGTGCGCTGCAAACTACGTGATTTCAGGCAACGATGATCGCGCAGAGAAGCTGTGTATCTCTGGTGAAAAGGCGCCTCAGACGAAGCTCAATCTTGAGTATGAGGTCGTCAACGGAGAGCCGCGCATAATCCAGGTGATCAACCGTTGGATTAAGCAAGGGGGCCAGCTTTCAGACATCGCCATCCTGGTGCGAGCGTACTCCCACTCGGCCGATACCCAGTTCTACCTGCTGGAGCGCGGGATTCCGTTCCGTTTGGAGGGGGGCGGTGATGAAGCCTCGGTGCTTGCCAACAAATGGGTGGCATCGCTGATCGGGTGGATGCAACTCGCGGCCGGTCAAATCGCGGAGCACCCCTACAGTGGCGAACCGGACGCGGGCTCGATCAAGGAAATACAGAAGATCATCAACGTCCCAAATCTGCTCCTAGGGTGGGAGCGAACCTGGAATCTCGCCAAGCTGATTCTGCAGCACCCTGAGGGAGGGGAGGGCTTCTCTCGCTTCATATCCGACCACATCGACTCGCAGTATCAGTCAGCGATTGATCGACTTGCACGCCGATCTAAGCTGTGGTCGAAGCTCCGCCTGATTGGGAAAAGCGGTAAATTCCCTAGGCCTGATGCGTTGCTCGACGAGTTGATGTACTTCCTGGACATCAAGAACAGGATTGAAAGTGAAGTTGATAAGCCAGAAGAGGCAGACCAGATACTGGAGTTGATTGAGGCCTTCAGGGCTTATGTAAAACTCAACGCCAAAGGGCGTACGCTGCCCCAGTTAATGGATCATATTCGCGACCTCTTAACGGTGTCTGAAAGGTCCCAGAAGGACACAACGGCGATTCAGATTTTGAGTCTTCACAGGTCTAAAGGCATGGAGTATCCATGTGTAATCATGCCAAGTTTGTCGCAAGGAAAGTTCCCGATCGTACCGAGGTCGTTACCAGAGTGGCAGATCATTGAGCATCTAGCGGATGAACGCCGCCTATTCTATGTCGGTATGACGCGCTGCATCAAAGAGTTGAATTTGATCGCTCCTCGAGACCCCAAATTGGATCCTTGGCTAAGGGCTTGTAAAGGTGGTAACTGTGATGATGTAATACCGTTCTCTAAAGATCCTGGCAGAGCTAGTCAGTTTCTCTACGAAAGCAATTTGCTATTGAGCCAAGCGCTTCCTGCTATTCTCGCTGGCAGCAAGGGCCGCGAGACGTTGAAAGCGTCCTCACCTGAGTTGCTCAATCAGTACCTGCGCGAGCTTGGACATGGTTTCCAGGTTCCGAAAATTCATCACAAGGAATTACCTGCATGAACCTCGTCCACGAGTACCAAAGCTGCGAAGACCAGATCAAAGCCCTGCAGGCGCGGATGGCAAAAATCAAGGAAGACCCGAACTTCGCCAGGGAGCGTGAGTTCGAACAGAAGCTGCGCGAGCTGATGGCCGAAAACGGCAAGTCGCTGCGTGACATCATCGCCATGCTGGACCCAGAGTCGGCATCGTCTCGCGCGAAACCACAGCAAGCCGATGCGCGCCAGCAGCGCAAGCCGCGCCAAGTGAAAATCTACAAAAACCCGCACAACGACGAAGTCATCGAGACCAAGGGTGGCAACCACCGCGGCCTTAAAGCGTGGAAAGAAGAGTACGGCTCCGATGTCGTCGAAGGCTGGCTGCAGAAGTAATCGCCGGCCAGAAGAAAGCATGTATAACCCACCATCGGTGGGTTTTTTATTGGCTGGCGCTGGCGTCGGCGTTCAGGCAGAAACTGCTCACTATGATGAGCGCGGAGGTACGATGGAACAAAGTAATTTTGGGGTCGCCCTCGAAGCGGCTTACAAGGATGGGTACGAGGAAGGCTTCCGTGACCGCGACAATTCTGGAGGTCGCGACGCTGGCGCTGCTTGGAAGCACTGGATTACCGAAGACGGGCAACAATTTGCCCGTCAAGCTGCCGCAGATGCTCCCAATGAGGACTCTCTATTCAGCAAGGCGGTGAGCAAGTTGCGTGTGGCTATGACCCCGCTGCGAAATGCATACACCCATGCCGCTCGTGTGGACGCGCTGAATCGTGTGGACGGCATGCTGCTCATGCTCAAAGTAATCGACGTGATCGATGCGGACACAGTGCAGCGGTTGGTCCAAGAAATTCGTGACGCCGATAGCGCCGGCGCAAGCCGTACCGAAGCCAAGAGCGCCAGCGGGGTGGTTAGCCGTTGCATGCGCGATGACGTGATTCATGCGCGGGCTGACGCCTTGATGTCGCTGCAGGACGCCCTGGATAAGGTCCGTCAGGCGTCGAACAAGGGCGACCTTGAGCACAGCTGCTTTGAGGTTGAGCGTCAGCTGATGAACGCATTCCCAGCCTACGTTGATGAAGACGAGCTGGTGGAGTGGCGGGTCTCTATCGTGACTGCGAAATCACAACGAATCGAGCAGCTGGTGTGAAACTGACTGTGAACGCTCAAACGGAAGAGCGGCCGGCGCCAACGAACCACACGTTGCCTTGGGCGTGCAGGATCTGTCGCTGGGCTTGTTTGTGCTCTTGTACCTCAGTGGGTCACTGATTGGCGGGTTGGCTCTTGCCATGCATTGGTGGCTGGCCACACTGGTTGTAAACCCAAGCCAGATGCAGCACCTCGCGATGCAGGATGCTGCTCTCTTCGGGGGGCGCCCTCAGTGACCTGCTCCCCCTGACCTTTGGCTTGTAGTTCAGCGAGACGTTCACGGTCGCACTAGACTTGAATCCCTCCCTTCAAAATCGAGGACGTCGCCATGATCATGATCGATGCCGAAAAGTTGAAGCCCGCCCTGGAGGCTTGGCAGATTGCTGCTGCATTCGTGGTCCTATCGTCGCAATCGGCCGACGCTGCATTCCTTCGCGGCGAGCATAAGGACGCCGACCAGATGGCGGAGCGAACCCAGCAGGCCCTGCGCACCGTGGAAGATAAGGCGTACAACCTGACGAAGCTGGTCGAGGCGCTGATCTACCAGGCGGAGCATCCCTACGGTTGATTGAGGGCTTCGCCATGTCGCTAATGATTGATGCTGCACCGCTCAGAATGGTGATGGTCGCGGTGGAAGGCGCTCGCCAGGTTCTGGAGAAAGCCGATTACAAGTTGAGCTTGGCCGGTGATCGGGTCAGTGCCTACACCTTCGATCAACTGAGAGCCGAGCAAACAGACGCCTACACGAACTACGCCCGGTGCACTATCGAGTTGTCGCAGCGCCTGGCCGAGCTGGTAAGGCAGGCCGAAGCAGAGTAGCGGGGCCGTCTGATTTTCCGTGATCTTTTGCCTTGATAATCACCGAGGACGGCAATAGTCTTTGAGCAGGCAACTTGCTGCCTGCCCCCTCCGCCATTTGGCATGGTGAAAGCAAGGTTCACATCCTAATGGTGATTCTCACCGGCAGGTCGCAATGGAGGGACGACACGCGATGCGATGCCGGAAATCTGAGAACACATCATGAGCACTCTTGAAAGCCTCAAGGCGCAAGCCAAGCGCCTGCGCAACCACCTTACCCGCCACAACATGCCTCTAACGCATAGCCAGAGCCTTGAAGCCGTCGCGGCCTTACATGGCTACCGCGATTGGAACACGGCGCATTCCGCGTTGAGCCGGGCACCTGTTATCGAAACCGCATTGCTGCTGGAAGTGACCCAGAGCAGTACAGCCGATCTTTTGGAGCGTGACCTACAAGCGTTGCTGCGTATGGCGCCGCAGGCTATCCGTTTTCAACTGGAGCAGGGCCTCAGCGTGGAATTGGTACGTGTTGCCCAAGCGCTTGCGGCCCAGGTAGAACGAGTTGGCATCAACGTGTCATTCAGCCCAGTCCTTTGCGATGGAAACAGGGTGTACTGAGGCGCAGGCGATGCGCGGTTGCGTTTAAGCGGCGTCCCGCAACTTTCCGTGAACACCGCGCCGGGCCTGCTGGTATGCTGATCAGGAGGCCCGCCGCCAACTCTCTCAGGATCGATCTCGACCCCCGTCTAATCCTGACAGAGAGCCCCCATGACTACCCGCCGCGCTGCATCCCTTCGCCCTCACCAGTTCCGTCACCTGATCCGAGTTGCTTCCGTAACTGGCCGCATGCCTGAGCGTGACGTGATGCTGCTCTGGATCACTCACACAACGGGCATTCGCGTGACCGAGTTGGCTCTGCTGGAGGTGGGTGACGTGCTCTACCCCAGCGGGGCGATCAGGCCAGAGGTCTACCTACGGGCCGAGATTACGAAGGGCTGCGCAACATCTACCTGACCCAGCCGAAGTGTCTCGCCAGTATCGAGCAGTGGATAGCCGTGCGCCTGCGACGCGGATGGGGCGTCAGCTCCGAGGTTGAGTATCGAGGCCTGCGGCCCGATTCGCGCCTGGTGATGACGCACAAAGGTCAGGCTTTCGAGCTGGCCTTCAAACACCGCGAGCTGGAGAGCGGCCCCGAGGTGTACCGAGCCTGTGACGCGCTCCAGCAGACGATAAGCAGGCTCTACAGGCAGGCCGGCATCAAGCTGGGCAGC
This sequence comes from Pseudomonas sp. EMN2, assembly GCF_009650555.1. Classification (NCBI taxonomy): domain Bacteria; kingdom Pseudomonadati; phylum Pseudomonadota; class Gammaproteobacteria; order Pseudomonadales; family Pseudomonadaceae; genus Pseudomonas; species Pseudomonas sp. EMN2. The sequence goes on along the minus strand of NZ_VZZR01000009.1, from coordinate 13,638 downwards.
TCGCACAGTGGGCGCCGCTCGCTGGCTGCCAGGGTGCTTGCCGCGACCGGCGACGTGGAGACAGTGCAGACCATTCTGGGACACCAGCACCTCGATCACAGCAAGCCTTATCTGAGCGTCGATCAGGAGACCTTGCGTCGCGCATTTGAGATTGCGCTTTAGGCACTTCCAAAGGTCAGCACAACTGACCATAATGGGAAGCGATTATCACGATTCTGGAGTTTGGCCGTATGGCTGATGATTCAAAGCAGCAGTTCCCCCGTGGGGATGTTCGCCGCCTGCTGCGCCTCGCGCTAGCTATGGCTGAGCTTGAGCGACCGACGCTAAATGCCTTGGCCGCAGAGACTGGCCACCACAAGCAAACCATCCTCGACGATGTTCCACGCCTACGTGAGCAACTGGGCGTCCAGGTGGAGAAAGAAGGGGCCGAGTACAGGCTTGTGGATTGGGGGCCGGTGGTCAAAAGGACAGGGATAAAAAAGCTCTTGCAAGGTCAGATGGGCTGACCTAATATGGCGTCAAGAGCAACACTTACAGATCGGGGAATCAGTCATGAGCAAGAACGAATACGTTCAACGCGCAAGGAACCTGAATCAACAGGCCATCGGCTATCGCTTGAGCGGTACTAAGCGCACGCTGGAATGGGCCGCTGATGCCTGCAAGCGTCGGGACGAGTACATGCAGCAAGCACGCGCTGCCCAGGCATAGGAAAGCGCTCAGCAGCACCCCAAGCCCTGGCCAAGCCGGGGCCGCGGCGGTAGTGGGGCGCGGTTTGCACGCCCAGGATCGAGGAAGAGCAATGACAACGAAATGGACAGTAGTTCGCTTCCCTGATGGGAGCTGGAGCACAGGTGGTAATCCTGACGACCCTGACTTCGCCCGTTGCGAGGTGTATCAGGTAGAGGCAGCTGGTCGTGACGAGGCTGAAAAGCTGGCAAAGGCTGAGCGCCGAAAGGCAGCACGCCGCAAATTGGATCAGTGAAGGAAAACACCATGCCCAAGCCAGATTTGATCCAGCAAGCCCGCACCGCTAACCGTTTCGCTCTGCGTGCGATGCGTGAGGGTTTGCCCCGTGTTGCTCAGCTCTATCGCGAAGACCGTGAGGCCTTTATCGCGACCGCCCGAGCAGCTTAAAGGCAGATCGCCTGCCCCAAAGGAAAACGACAGCCATGAACCACGCAGAGCTTTGTGAAGTCGCCAAAAAATGGCTTGTTCGCCCGAACAGTCAGCGCGGACATGGCTGCCACGTCGCTTTGTCAGAGTGCCGATCCGGCTGGGGTGGTGAAATGCCAGACGCTATCGGCTACCGCGCCGCCAGTCGAGTGACTGAGACGGTAGTGGTCGAGGTGAAGGTTTCCCGTGCTGATTTCCTGGCTGATGCCAAGAAGCCGCACCGCGCTGAGGGTGCAGGGATGGGTGTTTACCGGTACTTCATGTGTCCCGAGGGTTTGATTCAGCCCCATGAGGTTCCTGCGCGTTGGGGGCTACTATGGGTCAATGCTCGCGGCAGGGTAAAGGCAGTGCTTGGCCCAGTCGCTCTGTCTAACAACAGCGGGACGTTTGATGCTGTCGCTGCGGCTTGGCAGCACGCCCGGAATGCCGAGCGTGAAACGTGGCTGCTGATCAGGGTCATGGCCAGGATCGACGATCCAGACAAAGTGAAGAACTCAATCAACGCCGCCCAGCGTGAGCAAGCGCGATTGGTCACTATCTGCAACGCGCAGGCTGATGAAATCAGAGCCTTGAAGATGCAGCGTAGTGGGATTGACCTCAGCGGAGAGATACCCAAAGCCACACCACGCCGGGTGACCCCGGCGAGTGTTTGAACAATTCAAGGAAAACTAAATGAAATCGCTCAGTTGCACCCCAAGCCCTGGCCGTCAAAGGCCGGGGCCGAGTCAGTAGAGAGGGATGCTTTTTGCTCCCCAGGATCGAGCAGGAGTTGAAATGGCACGCACCGACCCGCAGCACAACCACCGATTTGACAGCGTAGCCCTCAAAGAAATGATTGCAGCGGCAGCAGCTGCAAACGGGCGCAGCTTGACAGCAGAAATCAATGCGCGGCTCAAACAAAGCTTTGAATCGGGAAATGAGGGTGCCATCAAGCAGGAGGCTTCGACCTTGCCTGCGTTGCTGGCTCTGGACTCCAAAGTTGAAGCGCTGTGCCGTCACCTTGGCGTGAAAGCCGAAAGTTGAGGGAAAGCAACATGAAAGTAGATGCGCCTGATACGAGCATTGCTCAGAGTGCCGAGAACCGCTGGAACGCTGAGGCTGATGAGTTCAATCAGTGGGGTGCCTTGGGCCAGGATGAAAAAGATGAGCTCATCGTTGCTGAGCAAGAGCGGTTGGTCAGCGCCGAGCGCGCTGGCGTTATCCCAAGCAACGCCGAATAGCACGGAAAGCGACCAGGCACACCCCAAGCCCCGGCCCTTGCTGGGGCCGAGGACATAGAGAGGGATGCTTTTCGCTCCCCAGGATCGAGCAGGACAACGATGGCGAACAAACTCCAGGGCATAGGGCGGCAAAATCCGTTTTCTTTGCGCCTTCCTCCGTCTTTGCGCCTGCGCTTGGAGGTTCAGGCGGAGCGTGGGAACCGCTCGCTCAACGCGCATATCAATCTCTTGCTTGAGCGCAGCCTGAGCGAGAACCCCATCGTTACAGTGACCGGTGGAGTAGAAGAACCGCTCAGCCGTCACCCATACGGGGTTCGCATGCCGGAAGCGCTCAAAGAGCGCCTCCAGGCCGCTGCTAACGAAAGCGGATGTCCCTTAAACACTGAGCTGATCATGCGCCTGGATTTGGCCGAACGAGCAGCGGACAAAGGCGGCATTGTCGAGCGGCCTGCCGAAAACCTTTCCCATAGGCCAGAAATTACTGCTGCGTGGCTACGCCTAAGCCGGGCTATCGACGTAATGCTCAGTGCAAGCGCTCTAGATTTGAGCAAGGCAGCTGTCGAGCTTCGAGCCGCCAAGGCGGCATACGAACGGCAGTCCTCCATTGGTTCGCTTGTATCTCTGGCTTCGGTCGAGGTGCAGTCCCACAAACCTGAATAGCACGGAAAACCCGCTGCATCCCACGGCCCTTGACTGGGCCTTTTGCAGTACCAGGGCGCGGCTTTCGCGCTTCACATGCTAAGGAATGAACTGCATGAGCAATGAAAATGTGGTGATGGTTACAGCCAATACCAAAGACCTGTTGGGGATGTCACCAGCAGCCCCAGAAGCGATCCTGTCGAATTGTCAGGTGCAGATCGAGCTTGCTCCGAAGGGCGATGTTGCAACCCTCGATTTGGCCAATGCTGGGCATTGCGTTGTGACCTCACCATCGAACTTCGACCAGGCCCAGTGGGAGCGTGTCCAGGGCATGACAGCATCTGCCAAAAACATCGTTGCCCAAGCCAGCACTCACGTCTTCCTCAAGCAGTCGCAGTAGCACGGAAACCGCGACCATGGCGAAATTGAACCCTGAGCGGATTGCCGCCGTAATGCTTGAGCTGGCAAGTGATTTGCGCAGCAGGGCAGAGCAGATCGAGCAGCAAGCAAGGGAACTGGTGGAAACTGGGGATTTGGACGCGGCGGTCGTTGCCCTCAGCGCGGCAGTCGGAACCCAAAATCTGAATGTCGGCAAGCTGTTGAACATCACGATTCGTGAGCTTCAACGAGATAACAACTGATCCAGGAAAACGCCCAGGTACGCCCAAGCCCAGCCCCCGCGCTGGGCCGAGGCCGTAGAGGCGCACCGGATAGGCCGGGCGCATCGAAGGAACGACCTATCATGAAAACCCGTATCACCTTGGCCGCTGCAGTGGTGGCTTTGCTGTCGTTGAGTGGCTGTGCCACCCCGGCGCAGATTGAGCAGCAGAACGCGCAGCTCGCAGCCATCAACGTGACGCTGACGCAGATCCAGGAGAATCAGCTGAAGTCCCAGGAGTACCAGAAGGCCCAACTGACGTTCCAACAGCAGCAACTCAACCACCAGTTGCAGCAGAAGTAATCGGCATGCCCTGCAATTCGCGGGGCCTGTCGGGAGTCGATTCACAGAGTCGATTGCCGACAGTCACAGACACGGAAAACGGCGATGGCTATCCCTGAACCCTATGACACTCACCCGCTGATGCTTGCCCCAATAATGCAGGCGGTGTGGGCCATACCTGATTGCGTGTTGTGGGTAGTGGGTGACACCTGGGTCAAATGCGAGAACGGCGTTTATTTCGCCGGGGCCGATGAGCAAGTGAGCGCTCAGCACGTGTATGAACTTCTTCGTGACGCGCAGGGTGATGTGTATCCCTGGACCGACTATTGAAGCCCAATCCCAGCCCCCGCGCTGGGCCGAGGCACTAGAACCCACCCCCTCACATTCGCAAGGAGCCCCACCCATGACCGCTGCCACGCCCCTGACCGATCCGGTCACCATTACCCTGTCAGGCATTGACCTGGCCGCGCTCAATGCGTACCGGGCCGCCCGCCTGGCGTATGCCCGGCGGGATCTGAGCAGCGCCGAGGCCAAGCAGGCTAAGGCCGAGCTGCAGCAGGCGGAAAAGAACCTGGCCACCTCCGTGCATGTCCTGACGCGCCAAGCCATCGCGTAACCGAACCCCCACCCTTTTTCTACGCAACAAGCCCCACCCGCCGCCGTCGCGGCGCGTGCCGGCCTCAACCCCCGCAAGGAGCCCCACCCATGAGCGTTGTTTGGCAAGCTGACATTTTCTGCAACGGCCCCGGCGGAAGTGGCTGCAAATCCTCTGTAGGGCTCGATTTCATCGAGCAGGGCGAAACCTATTGGGACAGCACCAAGGGTGCCGCTGCGGGCGCTTGGGAAGTGGCCAAGGCGAACGGCTGGAAGCTGCGCCGCTTGCCTGGCCGCAACATCCACCTGTGCCCGCACTGTGCAGCCCTGCCCGAGTAACCGAACCCCCACCCGCCGCTAACGAGGAACACGCCCATGGATCGTGGCTATCGCACCGGCCGCAAAGGCCAGCAGTTCGGCATACCCAAGCCCAAGCGCGGCCTGTGCCCGCGCTGCGGCAAGAAGGGCCTGACGCGCTGGAAGCCCACCCCGAACGGGATGTTCCGCGACTGCCAGTATTGCCTGCTCGGCCAGGGGCATCACACCTGGGAGCTGCAGCAGGCCGCGCTGGCCGCCCAGGTGGCGGGCGAGGTGCCGCCGGCGCCGTAATGGCTCCGTGCCCACGGGGTGCGCGTAAGTGAGTTTCTGTTGAATCGAGGCCCCCGCCTCACCGCTGTCAGGACGCCAGTTGTAGCTGATGTGGTCCCCAATCTATGTCGAACTGGGCGCCCACATTGATGCAAGACGGATTACTTAGGAAATCGCTGCCGCTCCTACAGCCCGCCCAGTCGCGGGCTAAGCCAGTAGAAGAACCTAATTCAGAGGATGAGTCATGGTTACAGCAGCACACTATGCCGCAAATGCGCAGGAACTGTTGACCGGTTTTGGAGTGCATCAAGCCGCGGAAGGCGTGTGGTCATTGACTGACGTGCAAACGGCTAGTGAGGCCTACATTCACCATTCCCAGCAGCCGGCAGCTCTGGCCGCATATGCAGCTGTGAACCCTACGTTTGCTGCTGGACGGTTTCCGAGCTATGCCCTGGTTGATCTGGTCGACAAGATCCCGTGCATGGATTATGCAGAGTACGCGGCCCTGGCCATCGTCTGTGGTGCGCCACTGCCTTCTTTCAATGGCTCCGATGCGCGAGCGAAGATCTTCGGGCATGCGGTTTGGAGCATCGTTGACAAGTACCAGCTACATGGGTGCTTCGAGCGGCACAACCAGGTGCGCCCGAGCAACGGGGATCACTACAGCTTGCGTCCACGCGGCTATGCCTGGGCTGGTGATTGGAGTGCGGTTCCAGATGCCCTCAAAGCCATGCGCAAGGCCTATCGCTCTATGACACCTCTCCAACAAGTAATGACGCTGACCGTCATGCACCTGTACCGCCAGGGAAAAGACAAGATGTTCCTGACTGGAGGCTGCCCAACGAAGATACATGCGGCCGAGGCGTTGAACATCCTGCGCGACCATTCGGCTTTGTCCGACTGGGGCCACCTGGTTACCCACTACGCCGGTTGGTAAGGAAAACGCCGCCATGTCCCGGCCAAGTCATACCAGTTCGAAAAGCGTGAAGATGACCGCGCTATGCCGGTGGTTCGAGCGCAACCCGAAAACCTTCGCCTGGGAGGCGACTGATAACGAGGTCGTGGCATGTCCGGCGCTGGTTGGGTGGCGGTTTGTGACGATACAACTGCCTTCGGGGAGCAATATCAGGAGGCAGCACGGGTTCGCGGACAAGTCGCCAGAGGGCGGGCCGCTGGTGGTGCCGCCAGAAGCGACGCTCGGCTACACCTTCGGGCGTCTGTATTTCGGCAGTAAGGTATCGTCGGAGATGATTGAGTTTCGCCTGGTCCCCGTGGCCGACGGCGCTTAGTAAAGGGAAAGGATCGATGAATAACGCCCGCCGCAAGGAACTGGCCGAAATCACCACGCAATTGCAGGATCTGCGTGAGCGCATCGAGCAGCTGCAAGAGGAAGAACAGGAAGGCTTCGACAACCTGAGCGAAGGTTTGCAGCAAACCGAGCGCGGCCAGGCGATGGAGCTGGCCGCCGGACAAATGAGTACGGCTATCGACGCCGTTGAGCAGGCAGTGGAAGCCCTGGAAGAAGCCCAGGCGTGATCCACGCCGTTACCAAGGAAATCGCCGCCGCTCCCTAGCCCGCCCAGTGCGGGCTTTCGAGGCACCAGGGCGCGGCTTTCGCGCCTCACATGTCGAGGAATGAATCGACGATTACGATCTGCCATTGCGTGCACCAGCTGGCCAGCCTGTCCCAACCGAAATGAACCCAAGCACTGCAGAGTAAATCTGCACAACCGAACTAAATCGCCGGCGCCCACCAAGCAGCAAGCTTCTTGCCGCACGCGGTGGTTGGCTAGCTGGGGTCATGCCGCCAGTCGCCAGACCCAGATAATTTTCGATCAATTGCACTCCCAGCCCTGGAATCAAAAGGGGTTGAGGTCGTAGAAGCGGGGCGTTATTCGCGCCAGCTAAAAGAGGTGACGTATGAAACTGGATCGAATCACAGGTATTACTGAGAACCACAGCCAACACCTGAAAGGGTTCTGCACCAATCCGGCGTGTGCCCCCGGTGCGGTCGGTCGGCGGGTAACTGAGCAGCCAGAAGGCTGTCAGAAGCTGCCGGAGGATGTGCACCTGTATGAGTGCTTGCGTTGTCAGCATCGCTTTGAGGTTCAACACCCGTCATCAGTACGAGCAGAAGTGGCACTTGTGGTTTCTCCTCGGACTGCGAGCATTACTGTGCCATGTCCTAGGTGTGGCCACCGCTGCGAGTACAAGGCAGCAAACTGGGGCATGGCGATGCCGGGGGGCGTATTCCCAGTTGCACCCCACGCAGACTACGAGAAGGCCTACTGGGTGGATTGCAGCGGGTGTCACGCCATGTACGTGATCCGGCCACAATACGATGAAGCACACAAATCGGTGATAGAAAATTTGTCGGCTCTAGTTCGACAACTAGCCTATCGACTCAGCGGGGCAGCGCCAGATAGCGACCTCCCGGCGAAAGCGCTGGACTACTTAAAGCGCGAGGGTCTGCAAGGTAGTCCACTGCGCAGCGCTGATGAGCAGTGATCCGAGCCCTTGGTAGATGCGCTAGCTGCACGACCTGGCGGATACGGCCAAGAACTCCAACCCCAGCCAGAAGCTAAGCAGTTAAGGGATAACGACCAATGAGCGTCACGGCTGAAATCGAAGCAATCATGGCATCATCGGACACCAGCCATTTTCCAGTTTTCGGCGTGAACTACATTCCGGCTTCCGTCACCCTGGGCGGGTGCGTGGGATGGGCCAGTGATGAGCAGGAGGCGTTCAAGCTTGTAGAAGGCCTGCAAGAAACGCAGGAAACCGCGTCGATGATGAGCCGCCAGTTTGGCGTGGAATATCGCCTAGCGGGGGTCAATAAAGAGCGCATGATCGTCAAGGATGAGCAGGGTCCTCACTACAGCTCGACGCTCGGACACCACCGTTACCAGGAGGTTTATCGGGCCTACCTTGACTGCAAACGCGACCAATAGGAAAACGTCGCCCATGAAACATGCGCTGGCCCCGGTGAGGGGCCTAGAGCAAAAGTGCTATTCGGGATGGGTAGGCCATCCCAAATAGCATTTCAACACGGCAGCCCACAGCCTGTCGTCCTCGCCGGAAACGGTATGGTGAATGTGGGAATAGACGAAGCTTGTTGGCAACCATTGCCAGGCATCGAGAACGAGGACTCCGACAACGCAATGCGTCAACCTGGCTCAACATGGAAACCAGCAAAATGACTTCAGAAGCTCTTAAGGTCCGCGCTAAAAACCTGCGCAACGCTGTAGAAGGTATGTTCCGCGTCTCTGTGACCCACTCGCAAGCTCTTGAGCTTGTGGCCAGGGAAGAAAACTACCCTACTTGGGACGCTGCCTGTGCATCCTTCAAGCCATCGAGCACACAAGATGTAGGCAAAATTGGTGCACACGAAGTGTCGAATCTCAGTGTTCACCAGATGCTGGCTCCGTCCAGCAGCTCGGGTGCGCTGATCGTCGTTTGGGGCGTTACGGGGCAAGGCAAAACATCGACTGTGCGGGTAATCGTTGAAGATTTGATAGCACAGCAAGATGCTGACAAGCCCACCGATATCTTGCATGTCGGGCTCAAGGAGTTTCCCTATCCCGAACGAGTGTCCGCACGCTACATCCCTGGAGCGGAATCTATCCTCCGTTCTGGTCAGATTACCGAGTCGCTGGTAGTGGTGGATGAACTCCGAGATCCATACGCTGCGTTCGAGGTTGTCGCGATGGTATTGGACGGTGCCAAAGTGATTGTGACGCTCCATGCAAAATCGCCTGTAGATCGGCTCCGGGCTTTGTTGAAAGCGCAGGGCATGGGGGAGCTGTTGCTGGAGCGCTTGCTTGAAAATGGTCAGGTGATGGCGATCACTGCGAGACGATAGCAAAAGGCGCATCGAGCGGCGTTACGCCGCTCGTTCTCAGTTAAAGGAAAACGCTGTACCCCACAAGCCCAGCCATGCGCTGGGCTAAGGGCGTAGAGAGAGACGGATTCTCCGCAGCTCCGTATCGAGGATCTTTCATGCAACATAAAGGCGATTTGATTGTGACCGACCATCAGCAAACGTCCGGGCAGATCACCGGCACAACCTACGTGAAATCAGGCGGCGTATTGATCGCCCGTGGCCAGCTGGCCGGTGGACTGATCATCGAGGCAGGAGGCAAGGCAGTAGTTCACGGGCAAGTGGCCCGCAACGTCGTGAATCACGGAACGCTTGAACTGCTTGGGCAAGTGGCCGGGCGAGTCATCGGTAATCCTCCTATCAACCAGGTGAAATCGGAGCAGATCATCGGCAAGGATCTGGAGGTTCCTTTCCGAGGCCAAACCAGGTCTTGGTCTTCGACCAACTGATCCCGGAAAACAACGCATGTCCACTGAGCAAACACCTGAGTCGCTGACCGAGTTGCTTGTAAGTTTGATGCCTGGCGGTGACGACCGCCGAATGTGGCGTGATGGCATGGCCAACGCTCTTGAGCAGGTAGCCGCGACTGACGACCTTACCCTGCTTCGTGCTGCCAAGGGCGCTGATGAGTTTGAGGTTGGCTTCATGGAGTTTGTGTCCAACTTCCCAGGAGTCGAGATCGTGCCAGCCCCGGATGGGGGCTTCTACGGCTTCACACTGGTGCTCGTGAAGCTTGATCGCAACCTTCGTGGCGAGGTGCTGCGCGCCTATGCTGCCGAGCTGAGAAAGATTTAAGGAAAACGCCCGGCTGTTGCATGCCGGCGCTTAACACAACGCAACAGGAAAATTGCGATGAAATCTTCAGAAACTGAAGGGTACAACCCCCTTAGCCTATTGGTTCTTTTAACGGTCTTGTCGACCTGCGGCGGCATGACCTTACCCAAGGCCTTCGATATCGACTGGTGGCTAGGGGTTGGTTTGGCGGCGATGGTGACTGTCTCTATCTTCGGGGTGCTCTTCTTTTACCGAGAGATAGCCAAAGGCTTGTCCCATACTCGAAAAGAAGCTCCCTCCAGTGAAGTGCCAGGGGTACAGGGCCTGAATACAAAACTGGATGCTCTTTGTAAGCACCTTGGGGTCGACACAGCAAGATAAGGAAAACGCCCAGGTGCACCACAAGCCCAGCCGTCAAACGTAGGGCCGAGGCCGTAAAACAGGGTACTTTCGACCCGTGGAATCTGGAGTAACTCAATGGCGCATTTTTGGGACGTTTACCAGGGCGACAAATGGATAGACGAGGTTACAGCCAGTAGCCCAGGGCAGGAGGTGGAAGAGGTGTTTTTGAAGCATGGACTGGTTTCCAAGGACGGAATGAAAGCCGTCGAATTCAATCCAGACGCTAACGATTGGAATGTTCACTGGACTCCATATCGAAATCCGGAGAAACCTGATAGGTACGTTAGCGCGGTCATCAGGCTCGTGGAAAGTGTTGAAACCAGTGATGACCCTGAAAATTTCCACTCCGGCCCGGATTACGACGTGTACGAAATCACCGTTGAGACTGGCCCTGAGCGTGCCTTCTTGATGTGGTTTGAGCAGGAGAATGAGTACGACTTGTGCCGAGTAGGTGATACGTCCCAGTTCCTGGATATGGGTGGCCCCAATACGCCAGTGGATGGTGAAGTCATCGACTTCACATTTGAGGAGTTTTTCCCCCTCTGGCTCGATGCGTCTGTGCGCGTGGCTCATGCTGAAATAAACAGCATGTCGCGTGATGCAATCGCCAGTATGGCATTGAGCTGAATCGACAAGGGTAATCAGGGAGGTGGCCATGTCTTGGGCAGATGCAGCGGCGCCGGTCGTCGCAGAAGTAATTCGCCGCGTGGGACGGAGCGACATGAAGGCGCTGCGCAAAGCGTTGACCGAGGCATACCCATGGGGCGAGCGAGAGAACACCCCGTACAAGGCATGGCTGGCCGAGGTGCGCCGGCAGTTGGGCCAGCCGCTGAATGCGCCGAAGGCAGATCCTGCGAACACACAAGCTGACATGTTCAACCAGCGGTAGGAAATCGCCGCCATGCCCCGGCCAAATCAGAGCAGTTCGAAAAGCGTGAAGATGATCGCGCTATGCCGGTGGTGTGAAGGCAATCCGAAAACCTTCGCCTGGGCGGCGGCTGATGACAAGTGGCGGCATGTCCGGCGCCAGTTACCCATAACGCCTGAACCCCCACCCTCATTATTCGCAAGGAGCCCCACCCATGACCGCGACCCCCGCCCCCGCTAAGCGCGCCCCGGCGCTGTTGACCGAGCCCGTCACCCTGACCCTGGCCGGCCCCGACCTGGCTGCCTTGAACCGTTTTCGCCAGGCCAGCTATGCCTACCTGTGGGCCAATGGCGGGGCGCCGGCCGAGGAAGACCGCTTTGAGGTGTCAGGCCTGCAGCTGGCAGGTGCTGGGCAGTAAGGTCGAGGACGACGCGCTGCTGCAGGTGATCTGGGATGCCGATGACGCCTGGAGCGAGTTGCAGCTGAAAGTGGCCCCGCGCAAGAACTGAACCCCCACCCATCAAGATCGAGGTCAGCCCCATGAGTGACACCCCACACGACCCGCGCAACGGCTTGCCGCTGCATGATCTGGGAAGAGTTCGCTGCACACTACGGCCCTTGACTGGGACTTTGACAGTAGGAGCGGGGCACTTTTGTATTTTTTTCTGAGTCCGACACTACGCCTAAGGAGCACAAGACGCCGTGGCTGGCCAGCATGGCGGTCCGCGGCTTTGTGTTGCAGGACGACCAGGCGCGCAAGTTCATTAGTCGTGAAACCCGTGCGCAGGCCTCGCAACTCTGGCAAGTTGGGGTCTGACGTTGATCCGCGACTTGACGGTCTCTCCGCACGCTTGGTTGGGTCGAGCAACGCGGGTTTATCAACAACTTGATTGGAAGTCGACCATGGACGATCTTCGCGCCGTCGAGCTCTACGCTCAATTCCGCACCCATTACCAAAAGCACAGTCCTCTGCCGATCGTCCAATCAACGCATTTATCAGGCGGGCGCACCATGACCGGCGCGATGATCCCGTTCGTGGAAAGCGCTTCCGACTTCTTGCGTGAACTGTTCAACTCGATCAACGACTTCAGGCGCTGGATACTCACACTCGAAGCGTGGGGCCATGTCTATGACGGCTGCGGGGACGAAGACCGCCTATCCATACTGGTAGAGCATATCCGCCCGTTCGCCACGCTTGCCTTGAACGGGCCTCAAGCCATTCGGGGGAGAATAATCCATGCAGCAGCAGTCGGGTGCAGCCATGCCAATAATCTGCTCCACCGCGCCAATACGTCCCTGCAGTGGGATGGAACTGGCCATTTAACCATGAAGGTTGCTTCCAGGATTGGGCAGCCCTGGGCGAGTTGGAAGACCTTGGCGCCGCTGCTGAGTGAAAGACTGGGTCATGGCCCGATACATGACCTGACCGATGATTTCCGAAACCAGCACGAACATGGCCACCCGCGAAATATTGGTCTTGGCTTAACGGCATCGGTGGTAGTGAAAGAGAGGGGTAGTGGGCAGCGAAGCTGGTCGATAGGGTCCAGGGAGGCGATTTCAATCGCCACAGTGATCGAGCAGACATCTGAACAGCATGCTCTGGCGGTGGAAGCGTACGGCTTGTTCTGTGCGCTTGCCAAAGAGCAGTTCGAGGCCCTCATCGCGTACACCAGCGTGCTGCTCCCGCGATAAAAGATGACGGTGGCTGCTTGTAGCAAGCGGGAAGGATGGCACTCTTTTATGTTCCGTTAAAAGGAACTATAATAAAGATCTGCTCGTTCTTGCATGAGCGGATCATCATTGGCCAGCTAGGAGATTTCCGTGCAGATTGCTCATCACTTTAAAACTGGGGAGGTTGCCGTTTCGGTTCCATCCTGTGGTGGATCTTACGATCTGTACACCGACAGCAACTGTGTCGAGCACATAGGCAACGCAGCCTCCATATCGGAAGCCAGCCGGATGATTTCGGGCCTCAACGATGAGGACGAGGAATACCCAGGCTAGCCGCTGGCGCTGCAGTCAAAGCCCGCCTCTGGTGCGGGCTTTTTCTATTCTGCTGAGGCTGGGGGATGACAAAGCCTCGCACCCGATGTGGCTGGGTGCGACTGTTTGTGCTGAGTAGGACGATCGGGCCTACAGCGCAGCAATCCGCGCATGCTGTTCGGTGAAGTTGGCCAGGGCCTGCTCCGACTCGGCCAGCTTGGCGCGTTCTTTCTCGATCACCGCAGGCGGGGCCTTGTCGACGAAGGCGGCGTTGGACAGCTTGCCACCCACGCGCTGGACTTCGCCCTGCAGGCGCTGGATTTCCTTGTTCAGGCGTGCGAGTTCTGCGTCCTTGTCGATCAGGCCGGCCATCGGCACCAGCACTTGCAGGTCACCCACCAGCGCGGTGGCCGACAGCGGTGCTTCGTCCTGCTCGCCCAGCACGGTGAACGACTCGACCTTGGCCAGTTTCTTCAGCAGGGCTTCGTTTTCCTGCAGGCGGCGCTGGTCGTCGGCGTTGGCGTTCTTCAGGAACAGCGGCAGCGGCTTGCCCGGGCCGATGTTCATCTCGGCGCGG